>JAHCKV010000415.1 GCA_026125595.1 Burkholderiales bacterium
CGTCCGCCACCCGTGCAGATGCGACCCACGGGCTGCTCGGCATCACCGAGCGGGCAGCACTGCTGAACGGCCGGGCCGAGATCGTGTCGGCACCCGGCCACGGCACGCGGGTCACCGTTACCGTACCGTTTGAATCCGGAAGGACGATACCGGCATGACTATGCAATTTCTCGTCGTCGACGATCATCCGCTGATGCGAAAGGGAATCCGGCAACTGCTGGAGGAAGCCTATGTTTCGGCCGACGTGCAGGAAGTCGACTCCGGCGAAGCCGCGGTGGAACGGGTCCGCCGCTGCGCGTACTCGCTGGTACTGCTCGACGTGTCGATGCCCGGACTGTCGGGTCTCGAGACCCTTGAACGCATCGCACGGACCCGACCCGGGCAGAGAGTGCTGATGCTGTCCATGCATTCCGAGAACGAGATGGCGCTGCAGGCGTTGCGCACCGGTGCATCCGGCTACGTCACGAAGGATCACGCCGCGGACCAGTTGCTCGGTGCGATCGCGCGCATTCTCGGTGGCGGACGCTACGTCAGCGCCGAGTTCGCGTCGGTACTCGCGACACGGTTCGCCGAAGGCACCGAAGGACCGCCCCACATGCGCCTCACGGCGCGCGAGTTCCGCGTGCTGTGCATGCTGGCTTCCGGCGTGACGCCGACCGAGATCGCGTCCGACCTGTCGCTTTCGGTCAAGACCGTCAGCACCTACCGGGCGCGGATCCTGGAGAAGCTGGGCGTCCACTCCAATGCGGACCTGACCCGCTACGCCCTGCAGCACGGCTTGATTCAGTAGGGCGAGACCGGCAGGACGGGAGGGCTATAGCACGTAGGAATCCGCCTAATGTCGTCCGTAGCGGACACCGACGCAGGGTCGTCACCGACACCGATCGTCCGTCCGACCCACACCGTTCATCCTCTGCACCATTCCGCGGGACCGCTGACGGCCCGCCGTGCAAAGGATTGGACACAATGCATCCGAAGTTCGCCGATTCACCGCCGCTGTCGTCGTCGACCGACGAAGCCCTCGCCACGTCGCTGATTCCCGCGCGCGAATACGCCGACCGCGAACGGATCCTCGACGCGATGGGTGGCCTGGTGTGCGAGTTCGAGATGCCGACGTTCCGTCTGGTGCATCTGTCGAAGGGGGTGGAAGCACTGCTCGGCTACCGGCGCGACTGGTGGCTCGGCCAGTCGGGCTTCTGCCGGCAGATCATCGTCGACACCGACTGGCGGCTGTTGCTGCGGGCCTGTGCCGGCACGCTGCGCACCGGCCGCGACCATCACCTCGAACTCCGGATGCGCGGTGCCGACGGCGAGATCGTATGGCTGCGCGGCTTGGTGCAACGGGTGACCGGCGATCCGCACGCATCGCTGCTGCGGGCCGTGGTTCGCGACGTCAGCGAGACCCGCAACGCCGAAGCGCGAGCCGATGCGATGTCGTCGCGGGACGGTGTCACCGGATTGCCGAATCGCCGCGCGCTGCGCGAACTGCTGCTGCAACAGGTCGGCGAATCCCGCCGGCGGCACGAACGTCTGGCGCTGTTGCATCTGGATCTCGACCGATTCAAGCTCGTCAACGAGACGCTCGGTTACGAGATCGGCGATCAGTTGCTGATCGCCGTCGGCGGAAGAATCCGCGGCGCACTTCGCGAAGGCGACGTCGTGGCGCGCATCGGCGACGACGAATTCGCGGTCGTGCTGGGCGACGTACAGGGCCCCGAGACCGCAGCGCGGGTCGCGAACCAGTTGCTGGAAGTCATTGCCGAAGCCCACCTCGGCGACGACGTGGAAGGAACCCGTTGCAGCGGCAGCATCGGCATCAGCCTGTTCCCCGACGACACGGTGGACGCGGACCAGATCCTGATCTATGCCGAGATGGCGACGCAAACCGTCAAGGCGAACGGCGGACGCGACTACCGTTTCTACACGCCGCGAATGAACAGCTCGGCGCTGGAACGGCTGAACCTGGTCCGTCACCTGGATCAGGCTCTGTCCCGTGACGAGCTGGAACTGCACTACCAGCCGCAGTTCGATGTGTCCTCCGGACGATTGATCGGCGCGGAAGCGCTGCTGCGCTGGCAGCATCCCGAGCTGGGCTGCGTACCGCCCCACCAGTTCGTGCCGCTGGCCGAGGAGACCGGCGACATCGTCGCGATCGGCCGCTGGGTCATCGATCAGGCGTGCCGCCAGATTGCAGCGTGGGACGCCGCCGGCGTCACGGTGCCGCGGGTCGCGATCAATGTATCGGTCGCGCAGTTTCAGCACGATGTTCACGAGGACGTGCTGACAGCGCTGGAACGGCACGGCGTGCGGCCGGACCGGCTCGAAATCGAGATCACCGAAACGTTGCTGATGCAGGACTTCGCCGGCGCGCTCCAGTCCATCGAACCGCTGGCCGCCCGCGGCGTGACCTTCGCGATCGACGACTTCGGAACGGGCTACTCGTCGCTCTCGATGCTCAATCGACTGCCGGTACAGGCGGTCAAGCTCGATCGATCGTTCGTGACGGGGCTGTCGCGTGACGACGGCGTCTCGGTCCCGATCGTCACGGCCGTCATCGCGATGGCGCATTCACTCGGCCTCACGGTGGTGGCCGAAGGCGTCGAAACCGACGACCAGCTGAGCACGCTGGATCGTCTTGGTTGCGACGAATTCCAGGGTTTTCTGCGGTCACGGGCCGTGACCGCAACCGCGTTCGTTCGCACATTCTTCACGGAGAATCCGCATGTCGATATCGCCTCCCTCCCCCATCGGAGCGAGCGTGTGCCACAACCTCGAATCGCCATCGGCGCCCGCCATGGAACGTGACGGAATCGGATGGCTCGCCGCGTCCATCGAACCCGCGTATCGGGCGTTCGCGGAAGCACCTTGCTGGTCACGACTGACCGCAGTCGATCTGAAGCCGACCGAGTACGGCAGCATCCTCGGCGTGTTGTGGAGTGCGCACACGGCGATCGAAAACCGCTTGCGCGAAGTGGTGCCGGCCCCGATCGACCATGAACTGCCGCAACTGCGCAGTCAGTTGCTGCTGGCCGACATCGCGATGCTGCGCGCGCCCCGTACGCTGCAGCGGATCATGCGCAGCAGCGATCCCGGGCCGCTGCTCCCGTCCGCGCTGCATGCGCTCGGCGCGCTATACGTGCTGGAAGGCCCCGATTTCTCGAAGCGCGTACCGGCCGTCGATGCGGAGGATGCCGCGGGTCTGTGGCAAGCCACGACGTACTTCCGGACCCAGTCCGTCGAAGCGGTCCGGCGACGCCAGTTGATCCAGGCGTTGATCGCCGTGGTCGACATCGCCGATCGGCAGGCCGTGATCGACGGCGCGCTGGCTACCTTTGCCGTGTTCATGCGCCGCCTCGCCGTGCTGCACGAACCCGGCACCACGCGCCGGCGATCGGCACATCCTGCGAAGCAGCGGACTGCAGGCGTCGCCGAAATCAACCCGACCCTCACGGCGGCCGCCGGCTGATACCGCCATGGAACATGCAGCAGCAACCGGCCCGAATCCGGCTCCCCCGACGGCGACGCCCGATCGCCCCCTCCCCAATGGCGCGCACCTCTCCGGCCGTATCGGAATCGCGCTGCGGGACAGACAACAACAAGGAGAACAGTCGTGAAACTACTCGTCGTGGACGATCATCCGTTGATCCGCC
>JAHCKV010000416.1 GCA_026125595.1 Burkholderiales bacterium
GTGGTCGATGGTGCGTTGACGAGCGGGGTGCAGCTCTGACGCTCACGCGTCGGTCGCCGCACCACGTTCACGTGCCGGCGCGACCCGCTTCGCGGGCCAGCCGGTAGCCCATCGCGATCAACAGCACGACGGCACCCGCGAGAACGGCCCACAGCAGCCAGCGTTTCCAGTCGGCGGGCGGGTCGGCCGCGTGCGGACCGGCAATCTCGATCTCGGTGCCGAGCGTCGCAGACTTCGGTTGCAACGCGGCGTCGGTGCCGTAACCGGGTACCAGGGACGCGATCGGCAGCGCGACGGGTTCCGCGCGCCCATGACCGTAGTGCACCGTGAACGGCGCCGCACCACGGGCGGCGAACACCAGTTCCACCGGCGTCCAGTGCAGAACGAGTCGGGGAGGCGACGATCCGACCGAGGTGCCGGGTGCCACGGACCGCAGGCGCAGCTTGCGTCCCTGGTCGCGCAGATCCACCGGCTCGCCGTCGAGTGCGACGCCGTTCTGCATCAACCGGTAAGCGGTGCCGTTCGCGACCGGAATCCAGCTGCCGTTGCGGGTCTCGGCTTCGAGCACGAACGGCAGCACGGCGTTGTCATCGCCGAGCTGGACCGCGACACGTCGCATCGGCAATGCGGCGGCGATGTCGTAACGCACGACGCCGGCCGCGCGGTCCATGTCCGTGGGTTCAACGACGGCACGAATCTCCGGCCGCGCTTCGGCAATCTTCGGCGGCCGCACCGCGACGCCGGCCAGGCGCGGCAGCGCATCGCCGCCGGACAACCGCAGGTATCGCGCGCGGGTCGGGGCGAACTCGATGCGGGTCCGCTCGAGCTGCTGTCCGGCGAAGCGCGTGCGCACGAGCGGGGCGTTGCTCGCGAGCGCAGTCCATGTCTCGAGATCGTCGCTGCCTTCCACGGACAACCGGCTGATCACGTCGGCGTCGCTTGCGAGCGTCAGCTCCAGCGCCGCCATCGGTGTCGAATGCGCACTGGCATCCACGAGCCACGCCGTGACGGTTGCATCCCGCCGCGTGCCGCCGCTGCCCAGCACGCGCACGTTGCCGTCACGATCGATCTCGATTCGCAGCGGGCGCGTCGTGTCGTCGGTGCCGAAACTCCACACCGGAAAGATCGGCAATGGAACCGCCGCTCCGTCGACGGGCGGCGCCGGCGGTGCCGCGCGCAGCGCGAACGGCACGGCTTCACCGGCCGCATTGAACACGCGCAGGTCGCCGAGGTCGGGCCGCGCCGCGCGTCGATAGACGGATTCGTTCAGCGTGACGACGTACAACGCGCTGCCGGCTTCGAACGACAGGGGGGCGGCATAGCCGAACTCCTTCGGTGCCGGCTCGGCCGCAACGGTGGCGGCCAGCAGCATCAGCAGCCACGGCAGACGGTTCATCTCTCGGACTCACGGGCGGGCGGAACGGGCGCGAAGTATCCCACCACCAGCATCAGCACGCCCACCACCAGGAACGACACGATGCGCTCGACGCCTCCGGCATTGGACAGATCGACGAGGAACAGTTTCAACACCGTGACCGCGAGCAGGCCGGCACCGGTGAGCCACAGCACGCGCAACCGCAGCCGGTGCGCCGTGATCATCAGCACCAGCGACAACGCCGTCCAGAAGATCGAGAACGCGGCTTGCGCCAGCATCGAGTGCAGCAACCCGTCCGGATCGCGTGGAACGCCGGCCCACTGATGCAAGGCGCGCAGCAGCATGCCGTTGGCGGCGATGAACGCGATTGCACCGTAGACGCTCCACTTGGCGCGTCGATGGCGCGCCAGGCCGTTGCCCGGTTCCGTCTGCATCCAGGCACGGTGCCACAGGTACACTGCACCGAGCGCGCCGAGAATCGCCAGATCCATCGGGTTCAGCACGGGTACGTAGGGCAGCGGTGCCGCACCGCCCGTCGATTCGAAGGACAGCACCGCGATCGCAGCGAGCAGCACGACGGCGACGCCACCGCCGGCGGTTTGCAGATAGGCGACGGCATGGGCCTGAACGGGCCAGGCCAACTGGCGTCCGCGCGTCACGAGCAGGGCGAGCAGTGCTGCGACCGCGGCCAGCCAGCCGGCGTAGCGCCATGCGGACGCGGCGTCTCCTGCCTGCGCGGCGAGCCACGAGACTTCCCACGCCGACACGAGGACCAGCAGCCAGAACCCGAGCACGTGCAGCCCGTGCAATACACGCGCCGACCCATCGGCATTGCGTCGGTGCAGCACGTGGACATGCACGACGAACAGCAGCGGCCACGGGATCCATCCGAACCCGGCAAACGCGTGGTGGACTTCCCATGCCTGCATGAAGAGCACGATGGCCGCGGCCGGCGCCAGGGCGAGGCCCGGCCAGCGACCCTCGCGCCAATCGAGTCGGTCGCCGAGCCGATCGAACACCAAGCCGGATAGCGCGATGAATGCCAGCAGCACCGGCAAGCCCTCGCGCGCATCGAGCAGCGCCGAGATCTCTTCGGCGCCTGCGGCAGCCCACCACAGCACGCCGATGATCACGGCCGCGATGCGGATCCATTTTTCCCACGGGGTGACGGCGCTGCGTGCCCGCCACAACTGCAGCGCGGTGAACAGTGCGGCGCCGGCGAGGACCCCGTAGCCCAGGCATTCGCGGTTGAGGATCGGGATTGCATCGACACCGCGCCGGTGGCCTTCGACGAACGCCACCCATGCGACCAGTTGCAGACCGTACCCGGAGATGCGCACCAGCCGTCGTTGTTGCCGGATGCCGACCCAGACGAGTGCTGCACCTTCGAGCGCCCACGCCGCCGACGTCCAGCCGGCGTCGAACGCGAGCGGGATCGCCAGCGTGGCGAAAGCGATGCACAGTGCAGCGAACGACAGCACCAGCATCGGCACCGCACCGGCAGGGCGGGTGCGGGCGATGCGGGCCGCCAGCAGATACAGCAGACTCACCAGCACCGCGCTGATGGCGGCGCCGTACTCGAAATGCGACACAAGTCGCACCTGCATCGCGAACGCGATGATCGGCACGCCGAACACCAGCGTGCCATCGAGCGCACGGTCCACGCGTTCGACGGAAGCGCGCGCAAACAGCGTCGGGATGGCGAGGTACATCACGAAGAACAG
The DNA here is from genome assembly GCA_026125595.1 of Burkholderiales bacterium. Taxonomy (GTDB): domain Bacteria; phylum Pseudomonadota; class Gammaproteobacteria; order Burkholderiales. The sequence continues at coordinate 3,100 of JAHCKV010000416.1, forward strand.
GGCGTGGAACGGTTGCGTGCTGGCCCACAGCGCAGGCTCGTAGTACTTCGCTCCCCAAAGCGCGCCGATACCGAACGTGAACGCGAAACCGACGAGGTTCAGCGGTCGCCACGCACGCCGCGCGGCGATCGCGACGATGCCGGCGTTGAGGATCGCGTAGTACGCGAACAGGCCGACGTGATTGCCCGAACCGGTCGATGCCAGCAGTGGCGCGAGGAAGCCGCCGCTGACCGCCAGCACCGCGAGGCTTTGCGCGTTCTGCAACAGCGCCAACGCCGCAGCGGCGGCAGCGAGCGCTGCCAGCAGCCCGAAGGCCAGTCCGGCCGGCAGCAACTGGTACAGCCGCAGCGCGGCGAACACGGTCAGGTAGAGCACACCGACACCGGCGCCTTGCAACGCGAACGCGTAGCCCGTGCGCTTCGTCCGCAGGCGCCAGCCGATCGCCGACAGCGCGGCTCCGCCAAAGGCCACTGCGATGATGCGCCATTCCGGCGGAACGCGGGTGTGGTCGTAGGCGTACTTCAACAGGAACGCG
>JAHCKV010000417.1 GCA_026125595.1 Burkholderiales bacterium
CACCACCGACGGAGCGCCGCGATGAAAGCGCTGATCGCGATCCTGATCGTGGCCAATCTTGCGTTCCTGGGCTGGGGCTATTTGTCGGAACGGCAACCGAGTCGCGACGCGGAGTTGCTGCGCTCGCAGCTCAATCCGGACAAGGTGCGGATCCTGCCCGGCGAGCCGGAGGTCGCCGCACCGGCGCCGGAACCCGCGGTGGAGGCCTGTCTCGAATGGGGTCCGTTCGCACCGGACGAACTTGCGCGGGCCCGCAACGCGCTGGCATCGCTGCAGGCGGGCGACCGGCTCGCGTCGGTGGCGACACCGGTGTCGGCCGGATGGTGGGTCTACATCCCGCCGCACAAGGACCGCGCGTCCGCCGAGCGGCGCGTCGCCGACCTGAAAACCATCGGCATATCCGACAGCTATCTGGTGCAGGAACGGGGCGAATGGGAGAACGCGATCTCGCTCGGCATCTTCCGCAACGAAGACGGCGCGCAGCGCTTTCTCGAGTCGTTGCAGAACCGTGGCGTCCGGGCGGTGCGGATGGGCGCGCGGCAGCAGCAGGTGAAACTTGCATCGCTGTATCTGCGCAATCCGCTGGACGTGGAAGCGCAGCGGCTGACGGCGCTGCGCACGGAGTTTCCGGCGACGGCGGTCAAGGCCGGCAAATGTCCGTGAGTGCCGTCGGCGCCCGCGTGCCGACCACGGTGATCACCGGCTTCCTCGGCACCGGCAAGACCACGGCGATCCGTCACCTGCTGCAGCAACGTCCGCCCGGCGAACATTGGGGTGTGATCGTCAACGAATTCGGTGAGATCGGCATCGACAGTGCGGTGCTGGCGGCGTCCGGTGACGGTGTCGAAGTGCGTGATGTGCCGGGAGGCTGCATCTGCTGCACGACGGCACCGATGCTGCGCGTCGCGGTCAACCGATTGTTGCAGGGGCGGTGGCCACACCGGCTCATCATCGAGCCCACGGGCCTCGGCCATCCGGTGCGCATCGTCGATGGCCTGCGCGATCCGTGGATGCAGAAGGCGCTCGATCTGCGCGGCGTCGTGTGTCTCGTCGATCCGCGGCAGTTCGGTGATCCGCGCTACCGCGACTACGACGTCTATGCCGACCAGGTGATGCTGGCCGACGTGTTGATCGCGAACAAATCTGATCTGGCGTCGTCCGCTGAACTCGATGCGTTCGAGCGCGGAGCGGCGGCGCTCTTTCCGGCGAAACGTGTCATCGCGCAGACCGACCACGGACGGATCGATCCGGCATGGCTCGATTGCGAGCCGGGCCCGGAGCGGCAGATGCGCAATCCGGAAGCCCATGGCGCCGGTCGCCGTCTGCAGGGCCGCCCGCCGACGATCGATGCCGGACCGGTCGCGCCGGTGGAGCCCGGCGCCTTCGTGCGCCGTGAAGGTTCGAGTCTGGGGCGGCGCAGTTGCGGCTGGCTGTTCGCGCGCGATACCTGGTTCGAACCCACGCACCTGGCATCCCTGTTCGATCGTCTCGGTGAGATGTCCACCGGTGCACCGCAGCGCGCGAAAGGCGTGTTCCGGATCGATCGCGACTGGGCGCTGTACGACTGGGTCGACGGTCGGTGGTCGTGGGAGCCGATCGCGTGGCGCACCGACAGCCGCTTCGAAGTGATCGTCGACGGCAATGTGGTCGAGACCGATTGGTCGGCGCTCGAAGTGGCACTGCTGCGGGCGGTGGTGGGGCGCTGAACGGGCGCGGGGGGGCGTGCAGAGTAGCGATAAATCAGACGGGCCCAATGGCTGCCGCGGGCGATGCGTCGTCACTTGAGGCGCGGGAATTCCGCCGACGGTTGTACGTCCGGAATGGTGGTGAGAGATTCCAGGAAACGCACGATGCCGTCGAGCTCCTCGTGTGAAAGCGCGACGGGCAGCGTGCTGTCCGGTTCCCGATAGATTTCGGACACAACGGCGTCACGCAACGTGGCGACACTGCCGTCATGGAAATAAGGCGCTGTGCGTGCGACATTGCGCACCATGGCGGGGACGGGCAGCCTGATCACGCAGATGTTCACGTACACACCAGAGTTCAGTCTGCTGGCGACGGCCACCGATGCGTGCGGTCAGACCACCACCTTCATCTACGACGCCTTCAACCGACGACGTGACCGGACCATCAACGGCAGCCACAACGACTTCATCTACGACGGCTTGTAATGACCCAGTGAAAACCTGCTCAGGTGTTAACGTTGTGTAGGAGACACGATGAGCACGGTGATGGAAGAAGAGATCAAGCGGTGGACGGCGAGGCGCAAGAGCGCCTTGGTACTGGAGATCATTCAGGGCAAGACGACGATTGCGGAGGCGAGCCGCAGTCATGACATCGCGCCGTCTGAGATCGAGGGCAGGGTCGAGGATGGCAAGAAGGGGATGGAGAACGCGCTGAGAGCCAATCCCCAGGACGTGCACGAGCACTACGAGCGCGAGCTCAAGCAGTTGCGCGAAGCGTACGGGGAGGCGATGCTGGAGCTGCGTGCGCGAAAAGAATTGCAGTCCCTGTTGGGCGAGGACGAGAGATGATCGAGACGATCCGTCAGGGACTCAAAGCCGAAGGGGTGAGCGTTTCGATCGCGAAGCTGTGCCGGTGGTTCGAAGTGCCGCGGCGCACGGTGTACTACAAGCCGGTGAAGGGTAAGCCGAAAGTGCAGGAGCGCTTCGCTACTCCGGTGAAGGCGTTGATCGAACAGAACCCCTCGTTCGGTTACCGCACGGTGGCGCATCTGCTGGGATTCAACAAGCACACGGTGCAGCGGCTGTTCCAGCTCCACGGTTGGCAGGTGAAGAAGCGTGCCGTCGGATTCAGACCCAGGATTCAGGCGCTGCCCTCGGTGGCCGAGCGGCCGAACGAGCGCTGGGCCACGGATTTGTGCCGAATCTGGGCGGGCCGGGATGGCTGGACATCGATGGCGCTGGTGATCGATTGCCACAGCCGTGAGCTGCTGGGCTGGCATCTATCGCGTTGCGGGAAAGCCAAGACGGCCGAATCCGCCTTGGAGCAAGCCCTGATCGCCCGCTATGGCTGCTTGGGTCGAGTGGACAAGCCCTTCCTGTTGCGCTCCGACAATGGACTGGTGTTCACCAGTCGCAGCTACACCGCACTGGCCAAGAGCTACGGGCTACAGCAGGAGTTCATCACCCCGTACAGCCCGGAGCAGAACGGGATGGTCGAACGTGTGATCCGGACTTTGAAGGAGCAATGTGTCCATCGACACCGGTTCGAATCACTGCAGCACGCCACCCGCGTGATCGCCGACTGGATTCACTTCTATAACCACCGACGACCGCACCAAGCATTGAAGATGAAGACCCCGGCTGAAGCATTCGCTTTAGCCACCTGACCTGTGCAGGTTCCGCTGGGTCATTACAAGCGAACGGCAGCAAGCAACGAACAGCAGCGGCTAAAGAAGAAGCCCCACCGACCCGCAACAGCGGGTGGGTGGGGCTTTTTGTTTTGTGAACAATGACTACTGTCTTACTTCAGAGCCACTTCCAGCGCACGGTCAATCATCGCCTTGGTTATCATCGGTACAAAATTTAAGCGCCCTCCTGCAGCAAACGTAGTCTGATAGTCGTCAAGCAGTTCGTTATCTTTTGACCACGCTAAAGCAGCCAAATGACAC
>JAHCKV010000418.1 GCA_026125595.1 Burkholderiales bacterium
TGACTCGGATACCCTCCGGTCCGACTTCCTTGGCCAGTCCGACGCTGAAGCTGTCCACGGCGCCCTTGGATGCAGCGTAGGCCACCATGCCGGGCATGCCGCCATAGCGCGACGCGATGGAGCCGATGTTGACGATGGCGCCGCCGTTGCCGCCGTGCCGCCGGGCCATCCGGTGGATGGCCTCCGAGCAGCACCAGAACAGGCTGTTCACGTTGGTCGCGAACAGCGTGGCGAGCAGTTCTTCGCTCATCTCTTCCGCAGCGACCAGCGGGCCGGTGATGCCTGCATTGTTGATCAGCGCGGTGACCGGCCCGAGTTCGCGATCGACCGTCTCGAACAGCCGCCGTGCGTCGTCGCGGATGCCGACATCCGCCTGAACCGCGATGGCGTTGCCGCCGGCTTCGCGGATCGACGCGACGACAGCCTCCGCCGATTCACGACTGCGGGCGTAATTGACGCAAACCGCGAATCCTTCGCGGGCGCCGATGCGCGCGCACGCGGCACCGATGCCGCGCCCGGCACCGGTCACTACCAGTACGTCTTCCATGGACTGCACTCCTCCTTTCTTGTTTTGGAACTGCTCCGGGCGATGCCGGCACTGCCAACCCTACTTCGGGGTTTCTCCGGGTTGCGGGTTTCCCGCGGGATCCGGCGCGACGGCCGGCGGGGTTTCGGGAACGACCGGCAGGGCCGGTGATTGCGCCGCTGGCGGCGTGGCGGGCACCTCGGGTGCCGGTCGGGCCGATCCGGGCAACAGGGTCGGTTCGTCGACGACCCGCACGTCGGTCACGAAGTAATCGGTTTCGGCGAAGCAGGAACTGGGAATGCCCACGTGCTGCTGGTAGTCCAGCGTGACCCGCTGGCCGATCGATGCGTTGATCCGCTGCGCGACGGCCGGGTCGGGTACCGTGAAAAAGAACTTCTCGGCTACGGTGCCCGGCATCGTGACCAGCGCCAGTTCGCCTTCCCAGGTCTTGCACAGCCACCCCCGCTTCGAGAGCTTCTGCACGTATCCGGCCCGCTCGCCTTCCGAATAGCTCCAGTTCAGCACGACCCAGGTGTAGCCGGCGAACAGGGCGACCGGCACCACCACGAGCCAGAACAGCCATTTCCAGGGTTTGCGTCGTTTCGGGGCGATGGATGCCATGAACAGGTTCCAGAGATTCGGGAGGCGACATTCTAGGTTCCCGGAGCACGGGTCGGCGCATTTGCGGCAGACCATGGCCCAAATTGCGCGTCGTTCGACGGAGACGGTCCACGTGCCCGTTGCCGGTCATGGACTTGCTGGGGGCGATCGGATCCGGATGCCGTGGCACGCTCCCTGCTAAAAATTGCGCGAGAGCGGCGCAGCGGCGCGGCTCGCTGGTCCTTCAGGAGTTCGCCATGTCCCTCTTCGCACTGATCGGTCAACTGTTCGCCCGGGTGATTGCCTCGTTCCGTCCGCAGCCGGCTCCGGTGCCGGTCCGGATCCGCGACCGTCGGCAGCGCTGACACCCTCGACATTTCCCGTTACTTCGCGTCACCGGGTGCCGTCGCGCATCTCACCGCACCATGCCCTTCATCCTGTTCCTCGTGGCCCTCGCCGGTTTTCTGATCGCCGGCGGTTACTACCTGTACTGCACCTTCTTCGGTGAGCGTCTGCTGGCGCGTGCCGATGTGCCCGGCGAGGTGACCTTCGAAGTCCAGCCGGGCACGCAGCCGATGGTGGTGACGGCCCGGCGGCATCCGGGAGACGGTGCTCCGCGGGCACTGCGCGTGGAACTCGAACGCGAAGGCAGTTGGGTCTGGAGCCGGGACGTGCGGCTCAAGCCCAGCGACGAAGCGGTCCGGATCGACGATCTGGCGGCGGATCGTCCCGGGCGCTACCGGATCAAGGCGTTCCTGCCGGCGGCGCCCCGGGAGGTCGGTCGAAACGCCGCCGCGGTCGAAGTCCATCTGCGGATTCATCAGCCCCGCACCAGCGTCTACGTGTTGGCCGGCGGCATGCTCGCCGGCGGTTTCGTCAGTCTGCTCGTGCTGCTTGCGTAGTCGGCGCCCGCGGGATCTTCCCGCCCCATCCCTGGTCTGAACTGCAACGGCTCCGCTTCGGAGTCACCACGGAGGTCGTATCCCATGGGGCGAATCATCGCGGCGACGCTGCTGCTCGGCGCTTCGCTGGCGTCGGCCGAGTCGACCGATTTCAGTCAAGGCTGGGCCGCCTACGAACGCAAAGACTACGCGACCGCCATCCGGTATCTCGTGATGGCGGCGGACCAGGGGGATCCCCGGGCCGCCCGGGCGTTGGCGGACATCAATGAGCGTGGTCTGGGCACCCCGAAGGACATGGAGCAGGCGTTCCGTTGGCGGCGCCTCGCCGATGAACTGGGTCGCGGCAATCAGGCTGCCCCCGTGACCGGCTCCGACGAAGACCGTGACTACTGGCGGCACCGGGCACTGGACGCCGAGAAGCGCGAATGGCAAGCCCGCGAGGAAGCACGAAAGGAGCAGGAAGCCGCGCGCAAACGCACTTACCGGGCGCCGCCCAGCACCAGCATGTACTGGGGATACGGCGGTCACCCGGGCTGGTATGACCCGTTCTGGGGGCCGGGCTGGGGGTACGGGCCGCGCTGGGGCTACGGCGGGCCGGGCATCACGTTCGGATTCGGGCAGTACTATCGCTGGTAGATTTGCCGCTCGGCGGCAGCATCCCGACAACCCAGCCTTTCGTTTTCGCGGGGGCGTCCCCATAGTGCGGGGATGAACCCCCACGCCACGTCCACCGCTTCTTCCGCACCTCGAATCGAAACGTCGTCGAATCCCGCGCGCCGCGGCGATTGGCGCGCTGTCCGGACGCTGCTGCCCTACCTGCTCGAATTCAAGGGACGGGTTGCCGTCGCGCTGGTGTTGCTGGCGTGCGCGAAAGTCGCGAACGTCGGCGTACCGCTGGTCATGAAGGAGATCGTCGACGGGCTCGACCCGAGCCTGGGCATTGTTGCGTTGCCGTTCGCGCTGCTGCTGATCTACGGCGTGTTGCGGCTGTCCACCACGCTGTTTGCCGAACTGCGTGACGTCGTGTTCGTCCGGGTCGCGAAACGGGCGATTCGGCGCGTCGCGCTGCAGGTGTTCGGCCATCTGCATGCGCTCAGTCTGCGATTTCACCTGCAGCGGCAGACCGGCGGTGTGTCCCGGGATATCGAGCGCGGAACCCGTGGCATCTCGACGCTGCTGACGTACATGCTGTTCTCGATCATCCCGGTGATCCTGGAATTCGGCCTGGTCGCGGCGGTGCTGCTGGCCAAGTTCGACTGGCGCTTCATGGCGATCACCCTGGTGGCGGTCGGCGTCTACCTCGCGTTCACCGTGCTGGTCACCGAATGGCGCATGGAGATCCGGCGCCGGGCCAACGAGCTCGACTCGAAGGCCAATACACGCGCCATCGACAGCCTGCTCAACTACGAGACCGTCAAGTACTTCAACAACGAGGAATTCGAGGCGCGGCGCTACGACGAGAACCTGCAGAAGTTCGAGGCCGCCGACGTGCGCAACGAGGTGTCCCTGGGCGCCCTGAACATCGGCCAGAGCCTGGTCATCGCGATCGCGGTGACCGTGCTGATGATCCTCGCCGCGCAGGGGGTCGTGGCGCAGACCCTGA
>JAHCKV010000419.1 GCA_026125595.1 Burkholderiales bacterium
CACGAGCACCGGCCCGGTGACGTTCGGCAGCAGATGACGAAACAGGATCGCCGCCTGGGATCGTCCGATGACCCGCGCTGCCTGCACGTACTCCTTGCGGCTTTCGACGAGCGTCGAACCGCGGACGGTGCGCGCGTACTGCACCCAACCGGACAGTCCGATGGACAGCACGAGCACGCCCATCGCGAGCCCCCCGTGGCCGACATCGGGCAGCGTGACCCGCAGCACGCCGTCGATCAGCAGCGCGACGAGAATAGCCGGGAACGACAGCTGCACGTCGGCAACGCGCATCAGGAAAGCATCGAGCACACCACCGATATGACCGGCCACGAGTCCGAGCGTGACGCCGATCAGCATCGACAACAGCACCGACGCAACGCCGACGATCAGTGAAATGCGCATGCCATACAGGATGCCGGAGAGGACGTCGCGCCCCTGGTCGTCCGTGCCGAGCAGGAAGGTCGCGCGGCCTTCGGCCTCCCAGGCCGGCGGCAACAAACTGTCCATCAGCTCGAGCCCCGCGAGATCGAACGGATCGTGCGGTGCGATCCACGAAGCGAACAACGCGGCGACGATCAGCACCACGGCCACGATTCCGGCGACGATCGCGACCGGCGAATGCCGGAAGCGCCATACCAGATCGGAATCGCGCCACGCGGCGAAGGCGCTCAACGGCAGACCCGCGATCGGCACCGACGGTTCATGTCCGTTGGTGGACGTACCGGTCACGCGTCGCGGCACCCGTCATTGTCGCGTCCACTTCAACGCAAAGATGTTGCTCGGCAACTGCACCAACTCGACGTTCTTTCTCATGCCCCACGTCATCGGCTGCTGGTGCAACGGAATGTGGCCGATGTCGTCCTGATGGATCTTGAAGGCTTCGGCGATCAGTCCGTTGCGCTTGACCATGTCGTTCTCGATGCCGATCTGCTTGATCAGCCCATCGACTTTCGGGTTCGAGTAGTTGCCACCGTTGAACTGGCCCTGACCGCCGTCGCTCGGCGTCGCCATCAGGCCGAACAGCGCGTTGTGGCTGTCCTGGCTCACGGGAGTCCACCCGGCCAGATAGAACGACACGTTGCGGCCGATCACTTTCGGGAAGAACAGCGATTTCGATTCGGCCGTCAGGTTCACCTTGACGCCGATCTTGGCCAGCATCGCCGCGACCGCCTGACAGATCTCCGCGTCGTTCACGTAGCGATCGTTGGAGCAGTGCATGCCGATCTCGAAACCCTGCGGATAGCCGGCGTCCGCGAGCAGCTTCTTCGCCGCGTCGACGTCGTACGGCAGCCGCTTGTTGAGCGCCGGATCGAAACCCTGGACGGCGGGCGCCACCATCAGCCCCGCCGGCGTCGCCGCGTCGCGCATGATCCGCTTGCGGATCGCCTCGACATCGATGGCCTGATAGAACGCGCGACGCACGCGCACGTCCTTCAGCGGGTTCTTGCCCTTGACGCTGGAGAACAGCAGCTCGTCGCGCTTCTGGTCCATGCCGAGAAAGATGGTGCGCATCTCCGGCGCCTGGACCACCTTGAGGTTCGGGTTCTTCTGGATGCGCGGCACGTCCTGCAGCGGCACCGGGTCGATCAGATCGACTTCTCCGCTGATCAGCGCGGCCACGCGCGTGGCATCGTTGCCGATCGGCGTGAACACCGCTTCCGTCACATTGTGTTCCGGCTGACCCCACCACTGCGGGTTCGGAACGAACACCGTGCGCACACCCGGCTCGCGCGACTTCAGCATGAACGGACCGGTGCCGTTGGCATGGGTGCTGGCGTAGTTGTCGGCACCCTTGCGCACGTCGGCCGGTTTCGTCGCGTTGTTCTTCTCGCACCAGCTCTTCGACACGATGTACCAGAAGCTCACCGTCTGCGGCAGGATCGGAAACGGGTCGATCGTGACGATGTCCACCGTGTGCGCATCGATCTTGCGGACTTCCTTGATCGTCGACACGTAGACCTTGATGTCCGAGCCTTCGCCGCGCGCACGCTCGAAACTGAAGACCACGTCGTCGGCGGTGAACGGGCTGCCGTCGTGGAACTTCACGCCGCGGCGCAGGTTGAAGCGCCAGACCGTCGGTGCCGTCTGTTTCCAGTCGGTGGCGAGTTCGGGCGAGACCTCGAAGTTGCGATTGCGGCCGGTCAGGCCCTCATACACGTTGCCGGTGAGGGACAGCAGCACGCCCTCGTTGTGCATGTACGGGTCCATCGACAGCGCGTCGCCCTGATTGGCGAAGCGGAACGGCGCCGCATCGGCGACGCCGACGATGATGATCGCTGCCGCGGCCAGCGCGCAGCGAAGCAGGGTCCCCATGATCAGTCGTCCTCGGCAGTGCTTTCGAGCGGCAGTGCCGCTTCGGCCAGTGCCGCCAGGTAGCCGGCACCGAGCGGAATCACGTCATCGTTGAAGTCGTAGCGCGGGTTGTGCAGCAGGCAACCGCCGGGCGCACCGCCCTGCCCCAGGAACACATAGGCACCGGGTTTTTCCTGCAGCAGGTACGCGAAATCCTCGCCGCCCATCGTCGGGTCGACATCGCGCATCACGTTGCCGGGGCCGAACACATATTCGCCGACCTGCGCCGCGAACTCGGCTTCGGCGACGCTGTTGATGGTGGCGGGATAGCCGCGGTGGTACTTCACTTCGGCGGTCGCACCGAAGGCGGCGGCGAGACCTTCCGCGATCTCGCTCACGCGCCGCTCGGCGAGATCGCGTGTGCCGGGACGGAACGTGCGCACGGTGCCGCGCAGACTCACCGCGTCGGGAATCACGTTGTGCGGGCCGACCTGACTGGTCTGCATCGACGCGATGGTCACGACCACCGCATCCACCGGCGCGATCGTCCGGCTGGCGATGGTCTGCAGCGCGGTGATGATGTGGGCGGTGACGACCACCGGGTCGACCGCGAGATGGGGCATCGCGGCGTGGCCGCCCTTGCCGCGCACGACGATGTCGATCTCGTCGGTGGCCGCCATCATCGGGCCCGGGCGTACCGCGATCTGGCCGGGCGGCAGCTCGGGCCAGTTATGCAGCGCATACACCTCGTCGACCGGAAACCGCTCGAACAACCCATCGCGCAGCATCCGTTCGCCGCCGGCACCGTGTTCTTCCGCCGGCTGGAAGATCAGGTACACCGTCCCGTCGAAACGGCGCGTCTCGTTCAGATAGCGTGCGGCGCCGAGCAGCATCGTCGTGTGGCCGTCGTGGCCGCAGGCGTGCATGCGGCCTTCGTGCACCGAGCGATGGGGCTTGTCGCCCGCTTCGTGCATCGGCAGGCAATCCATGTCGGCACGCAGTCCGACAGCCCTTCCGCTGTCGCGACTGCGTCCGGGAATCGTGCCGACCACGCCGGTCCCGCCCAGGCCGCGATGCACTTCGATGCCGAACCGCTGCAGCGTCGCGGCGACCAGATCGGACGTGCGCTGTTCCTGGAAGGCGAGTTCCGGATGCCGGTGGATGTCGCGACGGATCGCCGTGAGCTCGTCGTGGAAACGTCGGATGTGATCGACGGGCGTGGGGAAGTGCTCGACGGGTTTGGTCATGGCAACCGGTCCTTTCAGTGAGCGCCGGCGCGCTCGACGCGCAACCGGGGATCGACGGCGTGATACAGCAGGTCGACGACGAGATTGA
>JAHCKV010000042.1 GCA_026125595.1 Burkholderiales bacterium
GGTTCGAACAGTTTCACGTAGGACAGCTTGGGCACCGGCTCGGTACCGCCCAGCTTGTTCCAGCGGTAGGCGACGAAACCGGCGCCGTTGTCCCTGGCCATCTTGGCGAACTCGCGATAGGTGTACACGCCGTCCGGGTCGCGCACCTGATCCTGCACCGTGCCCTCCCACTCGGGCTTCATCGGATGCATGATCACGCGCCGGTCCAGATCGTTGATCCAGAAATAATCCGTCCCGCCGTATCGCACATCGCGCAGCGACGCGGCAGCCTGCCGCTGGGCCTCTTCGCGCGACATCTTGCCGGTCTTCGCCTGGGTTTCGAAGTACTGCAAGACCGCCATACCGGTTTCCACAACATGCTGGGTCTTGGCCTTGCGGTCATCGAGCATGACCTGCCGCTCTTCGCGCAGCGCGACGGTCACTGCCAGCGCCACGCCGAGGGCACCCAGCAGCAGGAGCACGATGAGCTTGGTGCGGATGCTGAAACTGTCCAACAGACTCTGCATTTGAAAAGACTCCGGTGCCGGGCCGGATGCGTCCGGTCGTATGGGTATGGTTGGTCGAAAGCGTGTCCGTGAGCGGACAGCCAGACCGGTTACGACGCAGAAGCGCGCGGCTTGAGGGTAAGTTGGAGCCTACAGATCGATGTAGATCTCGACTTCCAGCTTTTTCCGATAGTTACGGAACAGTGTGACTTTCGTGATGCGGGCCCGGAGCGCTTGCCCGCGGTCGAGCTGGCGGGCCAGATCGGCGTTGTCGCGGGCCGGCACGTAGCCCAGCACCCGGCCACGCCAGTCGATCCGGACCGCACCGCGGTCGTGCAGGTTGTCACCCTCGCGGACCAGATCGACCGCATCGCCTTCGCGCAGATCGGACCAGACGGCCTTGGCGTCGTGGTGGCGAAGCCCGGCCACCAGCGTCCGCTGAACCAGCACCCGCGCCTGCACCGGCGGTGACGGGTCGGCCTGCAGCCGGGTGACCGGCCACGACAACGCGACGACCAGCAGCAGCGCGGAAAGGCTGCCGCACCGGGCACTCACCGCAGAAGCCACCACAGCACGGCCGCGACGATCGCCGGCACGCCGAATACGACGATGAAGATCGGCGCCTCGGCCCGGAACGGATAGCCGGCCCGGTTCACACCGATCCACAGGTTGATTGCCGCGCCGACGAACCAGACCGGGACGAAAACCAGGGCTGCCACGGCCATCGCCGGACCGCCTTCGGCACCGAGAACGTATCCAGCCAGCAGGCACAGGCCGAGCAAGGCGAGACCGGCGGCGATGATCTTCAGCGTATGCATGGCGGGGAACGACCGACCCGCTTCAGGTCAGCTTCGACTGGCGCGCCAGGAACCAGGCCAGGATGGCGGGCAATCCGAACACGACGGCGTGGACCGCGAGCTCGGACGCCAGCGAGTAGCCGGCGACGAACACGCCGACACATAGATGGATGATGCAGGCGACCAGCCAGACGCCGATGAATCGCCACGCGGCGACGGTGCGGGCCGCGGGGCCACGACGGAACGCGACCCCGATGAACACGATCAGCAGCACGAACCCGATCAGCGTCACGACAATGGTATGCATGGCGGGTCAGCTCCCGAACAGGGCCTCGTAGTATCGCAGACCCTCACGCAGGTGCCGATCGAATGCGAAACCTTCCTTCAGCATCTCGTCGAGATCGGCGATCGTGATGCGCATCACGTAACTGGTTTCGGTCGCGACCAGACGGGAGGTCGCGCGAAGGGCGTGGAACACTTCCCCGCCGTACCACTTGGCGGCATCGGCGTGCCCGGCCGCGTAGGCCCGGCCGCCGTGTTCGATCTGCCAGCCGCCATCGAGCAGAACCCAGAAGTTGTCGGGACCCTTCGAACTGTTGCTGATCTCGGTGCCGGGCGCGGCTTCCCATTCCTTCGAATGGGCGATCACGTGCTGCAGTTGCGCCCGGGCGAGCTTGTCGAAGAACGGCGTCTTGGCCAGCAGATCGAGAATCGTGACCGACGGCTTCATGGGGCACCTCGATCGGTCATACTGACTCTGATGCCGAGGGAACGTATCCGCCGATGCGCCGATGCACGTATCACCATGGTTCTGCGGTTCTCCTGCGGGACGGATCCGAAAGACAGCCGGATCGACACTCGAGTCTAGCGATCGCCGGACGGGCGATCATCGGAAATTTCCGGGAAAGACCGGACAGAAACCACCAACAATCACGAATGCCGGATATGACCGACGCCCATGACCACACCGACGATCCCGATGGCGTTCTGCACGGACCTTCCGTTCCGCTGAAGATCTGGCTGCCGGAGCTGGCCGAAGCGATGCTCGAAGCCGAGGCGGCGCGCCACGGCCTGACCCGCTCGGCGGTCATCATCCGCGCGCTGTTCGGCTATCTGTACGGCGAACCGGAACTGGAGCGGCAGATCGCACGGACGGCGCCGTTCGTCACGCAGCGCCCCCAGCATGTGGAATCACGCTCGCCGCGCTATCGGCCGGAGCTCGGCAAGAACATCGCCGATGTGCGACTGCTGGTGCCGGCGCGGATTCGCGACGATCTCGAACGGCTCGCCGCGCGCGACGGACTGAAGGTCTCGGCGTTCGTCCGGCGGATCCTCGTGGATCGCTGGTTCGGCCACGTATCGATGAACGACGACGAACCGGCTTGACGCTTCAGAACGGCTTCAGCACGACCAGGAACACGATGGCGAACATCACCAGCACCGGCATCTCGTTGAACCAGCGGTACCACACGTGGGAGCGCCGGTTGGTGCCCGCCTCGAACCGCTTCAGCAGCCGCCCGCATCCGTGGTGATAGCCGATCAGCACGACCACCAGCGCGAGCTTCGCGTGCAGCCATCCGCCATGGAATCCCGCCGCCAGCCACAGCCAGACACCGAACCCGATGGCCGGTACCGCCAGGATCGTCATGAACCGGTAGAGCTTGCGCGCCATCAGCAACAGACGATCGCGCACCGGCGGTTCGATCTGCTGTGCGAGATTGACGAAGATCCGCGGCAGATAGAACAGCCCGGCGAACCACGACACGACGAACGCGATATGAAGTGCCTTGAGCGTGAGGATCAGCATCGGAGTTTCCGCGTCAGTTGAGCAGCCGTCGCCGCGTGAGGGCCAGCGCGATGTGAAAACTCGCCGCCGCATAGACGAACAGAATCACGACATGCAGCACCGGCGTCGCCGGCACTCTGCCGGCCACCAGCGGGCGCACCAACGCGATCGCGTGGTAGAGCGGCAGCGCGCGCGATACGGACTGCAGCGCGGACGGCAGTTGCTCGATCGGGAAGAAGACGCCGCACAGCAAGGTCATCGGCGTCACGATCAGCGTGAAGTAGTACAGGAAGAAATCGTAGCTGGGCGAGACCGCGTTCATCACCAGCGCCATGCAGGCGAACGTGAGCCCGATCAGGAATGCGAGCGGGATGATCCACAGCGTCAGCGGCGAATGGGACAAGCCGAGCGCCCAGATGATCACCAGGATCGCGGTGCCGGACAACGTCGATTTCGACGCCGCCCACAACGCCTCGGCCAGCACCACGTCGTCGAGATCGAGCGGCGCATTCATGATGGCCTCCCAGGTCTTCTGGATCTGCATCCGCGAGAACGCCGAGTACAGCGCCTCGAACGTCGCGCTGTTCATCGTGCTGTAGGCCACCGTGCCGGCGGCCAGGAACACGATGTAACGCGTACCGTTCACTTCCGGCAGCAACGCGCCGAGGCCGAGACCGAGCCCCAGCATGTACATCATCGGATCGGCGAGATTGCCGAGCAGCGACGCGATCGCCAGCTTGCGCCACACGAGAAAGTTGCGACGCCACACGTGCACGAAGCGCGGCGAGATGCGCGGCGGGCGCCAGTCTTTCGCCCGGGGCAGCAGGGCCATCAGTCCCTCAGGTCCCGGCCGGTGAGTTTCAGGAACACGTCTTCGAGATTGGCGGGGCGGTGCAGCACCTTCAGATCGCGCCGACCTTCGAGGTCCGCCAGCACCGGGCGCGGATCCCGCGTGTAGCAGAACACGGTCTCGCCGACACGCTCGCTGCGATCGGCCAGTCGTGCTCCCATCGTTTCGTGCCAGGCCGGCGCACCGTCGCCATACACTTCGATCACGTCCGGTTCGATGTGCTGGTCGATCAGTTCGCGCGGGCTGCCGCTGGCGACGATGCTGCCCTGGTCCATCACCGACAGCCGGTCGCACAGGCGTTCCGCCTCATCCATGAAGTGCGTGGTCAGCAGCAGCGTCTTGCCCTGCGCGACGAGCTGTTTCAACCGCTCCCAGATGAGATGCCGCGCCTGCGGATCGAGGCCCGTGGTGGGCTCGTCGAGAAACACGATATCCGGATCGTTCACCAGCGCACGCGCCAGCGACAGCCGCCGCTTCATGCCGCCGGACAACGACTGGATGCGCTCGCCGGCCTTGCTGGCGAGGCCCGCGAACTCCAGCAGCCGTGGCACACGGGCGCGGATGTCGCGATCCCGCAGGCCGAAATAGCGGCCGTAGACGATCAGATTTTCGGTGACCGTGAAATCCGGGTCGAGGCTGTCCATCTGCGGCACGACGCCCAGCCGCAACCGCGCTTCGCGGGCGGCCACTGGCACCGGCAGTCCGGCCAGCGTGATGCGCCCGCCATCCGGCTCGGTCAGCCCGAGGCACAGCCGCAGCGTCGTGGTCTTGCCGGCGCCGTTCGGACCGAGCAGTCCGTAGCACGCGCCGGCGTGCAGCGACAGCGAAATACCGCGCACCACCGGGTTGCCGCCATACGACTTCAGCAGTCCCTCGATGTCGAGCAGCACGTTCACGCGGTGCAGTCGCAGTGCTGCGTCACGAGCTGCTGCAATCGGATCAGGTCGCCATGGAAAAAATGTCCGGCGCCCGGCACGACGGTGATCGGCAACTTCTGCGGACGCGCCCAGGCGAGGACTTCGGACAGCGCGACCACGTCGTCTTCCTCGCCATGGATCACCTGCGTGTGTTCGGGCACCACGCCGACGGGGAACCGGCCCACGGCCGGCGCGACCAGCACGAGCCGCTCCGGCGCCAGAGTGGCCGCCGCGGTAGCCGCCACGTAGCCGCCGAACGAGAAGCCGCCGATGGTCAGCGGGCCGTCGGGCTGATCGCCCCGCGCGTGGGCGGCGAGTCGCAGGAAATCCTCGACCTCGCCGTTGCCGTCGTCGAACACGCCGTCGCTGTCGCCGACGCCGCGGAAATTCATCCGCCACGTGACGCATCCCATCGCGACGAACGCGCGGGCGAGAGTCTGGACCACCTTGTTGTCCATCGTACCGCCATAGAGCGGATGGGGATGCGCGACCAGCGCCAGGCCGCGGATCTCAGCCGTCGGCCGCTGGACCGCCGCCTCGATGCGGCCGGCCGCGCCGTCGAGGAAAACCCGCTCCGGCGTCGCGGGCCTCAAATGCGCAACCGCTCGACGACGCGGCCGTGGGCGAGATGCTCGTCGACGATCTCGTCGATGTCGGCCTCGTCGACATACGTGTACCAGACGCCCTCGGGATAGACGACGGCGACCGGACCTTCCTCGCAGCGGTCCAGGCAACCGGCCATGTTGACGCGGACATGGCCGGGCCCGGCGAGGCCGAGCTTCTTGACGCGCTTCTTCGCGTAGTCGCGCAGATCGGCCGCGCCGCGGTCGGCGCAGCAGGCGCGGGTCGGATCGTCGCGCTGGTTGCAGCAGAAAAAGATATGTCGCTCGAAGTAACTCATCAGATATGCGGGTCGAGGCGGAGTCCGGGATTATAGAAAGGCCTTCAGCGCAGCGGCGGATACTTCACCGCGTTCTTCACCATCTTGCGCTGCGCCGCCGTCACCGGGTCGATGCCCAGCACGTCGGCCAGCCGGATCAGATACAGCAGCACGTCGGCGATCTCGTCCGCGACCTCGGAACGCACCGCTTCGTCGAGCACGTCGACCTCTTCGTGACTGCGCCACTGGAAGTGCTCCACCAGTTCCGCCGCCTCGACGATCAGCGCCATCGCGAGATTCTTGGGACGGTGGTGGCGGTGCCAGTCGCGGTCGTCGGCGAACGTTCGCAGCGCGTCGCGCAGCGCGGTCAGGGAATCGGCGGACGTCATGGAGTACTCCGTTCGAATCGGCGCAGCGCCGTCAGGAAGAACCAGCCGGCCGCAACGGGCCAGCACATGGAGATGATCCGGGTCGCACCGCCGAGGCTCCACAGATGGCCGCCGCGTGCTGTCTGCAGATTCGCCGCGAGATACGGATTGTCCGGCGCGACGTTGAGCAGCAGCATGCCGGCGACCAGGGTCGCGAATCCGCTGACGGCCCGCCGACGGCCCGCCGGCAGCCGCAGCAACAGCATGCCACCGCCGACACCGATCCCCAATCCGATGGCCGTACCCGGCGTGACCCACAGCAACGCCCGACCCGGCTGCGGCAGCCAGGAAGTCGCGGTGCTCTTGAACGCCAATGCCAGCAGCACGACGATCGCAACGACGATCGTGGCGCGGGCCGGTGCCACGACGCCGGCGATCGCGAACACCGTCACCAGCCCGAGTGCGGTGACCGCGGCTTCGAAAGCCATGTAGCCCGCCGCGGTGTATGGCATCGCGAACGACGGCAGCAGGTGGCGCACGTCGCCGGTGCCGAACATCCAGAACGTGGTGTCGATCTGGGTCAGCAGCCAGAGCCCCAGCAACGCCAGACCGGCGTCGGCGAGACCGCCCGGCGCCAGATGCCGATTGCGCCAACGCAGCAGCATGTCGTGCCGCAGCCAGCCCTCGCCGGCGGCCAGCGCGATCCATGCGCCGACCAGCGCGCCGACGGCGTTGCAGAACAGATCGAGTGCCGACGGGACCCGCGGCGGCACGAAGGCCTGCAGCAGTTCCATGCCGGAACTGAGGGTTGCCGCCAGCAGCAGCGCGACGGTCGCGGCGGCGATCGGTTGCAGCCGCGTGCGCAGCCACAATGTCAGCAGCAGGCCGAGCGGCGCATAGGCCGCCACGTTGAGCAGCACATCGGACCAGGTGTAGTAGCGCGGCCATTCCGCGAGGCGCCCCCACAGCTGGACCTCGGTCGGCAGCCGCCAGCCGGCAAGCGGATACAGGCTGGCGCACAGCACCACCGCTGCGTAAGCTAGCGAGACCCAGCGAACCAGCGCCGAGCGACGGACGAAGCGGATAGTGGCAGACATGGCAGTGGACCCCGGCGCATCGAAAGACCTTGATCGACCCGCGCGGACCGATGGCATTCTATGACGTGTTCAACGGCGATGCCGATGGTCTGTGCGCGTTGCAGCAGATCCGGCTCCACACGCCACGGGACGCCACGCCCGTCACCGGCGTGAAGCGCGACATTGCGTTGCTCGACCGCATTGCCGACGGTCGCGATGCCGACATCACCGTGCTCGACATCGGCCTGGATCGCAACCGCGACAGTGCGCTGCGATTGTTGCAGCAAGGTGCGCGGTTGACCTGGTTCGATCACCACGTGACGGCGCCGCCGCCGCAGCATCCGCATTTCGAAGCCCATCTGGATGCGTCGCCGGACATCTGCACGAGCCTGCTGGTGGACCGGGAACTGGCCGGCGCCCATCGGGCCTGGGCCGTCGTCGGCGCGTTCGGCGACAACCTGATCCGCCCGGCGCAACGGACCGCCGCCTCACTCGGGTTGCCCGACGACGCGCTCGCGGCATTGCGAACGCTCGGCGAATGCCTCAACTACAACGCGTACGGCGAACGGGTCGACGAACTGATGTTCCATCCGGCCGAACTGACGCAGCGGATGCGTCCCTTCGACGATCCGCTGCGCTTCATCCGTGAAGACGCGGCGATGGACCGATTGCAGCGCGCGCGCGACGACGATCTGTCGCGGGCGATCGACGTTCGGCCGACGCTGGATACGCCCGTCGCGGCCGCGGTGATCCTGCCGGATGCATCGTGGAGCCGGCGCGTGATCGGCACCTTCGGCAACCATCTCGCGACGACGTCACCGCGTCGCGCCCACGCGGTATTGGTGCGCTCGGGCGCCGGATACACCGTCAGCGTGCGGGCGCCGCAATCCGCTCCGACCGGTGCCGATGCACTCGCGCGCCGTTTCGGCGGCGGTGGCCGGGCCGGCGCCGCGGGTGTCGAAACATTGCCGGAATCGGAGATTCCGACGCTGCTGGCGGCGCTCGGCGCCGCCTGGCGTTAGCTCGCCGTCACTTCACCTTCACTTCGGTCCAGATCTTCGACATCGCACGACGCTGCTTGCTGTTGAGATCCTTCAGCATCTCCAGCTTCTTCGCCGTCTCGGCATCCGGGAAGACGGCCTTCAGCGCCTTGATCTCCGGTGTGATGTACTGCATGGCATCGGCATTCGGGTTGCCCGAACCGATCATGTTGGTCAGATCGGCGGAGTTTTTGCCATCCAGCATGAAGTTGATGAACTTGTGGGCCAGATCGGGCCGCGGCGCACTCTTGTGGATCACCATCGCGTCGAGCGCCAGCACCGCGCCTTCCTTCGGGAGCGCCGGCAGGATGCCGAACGGCCGCTTCGCTTCCTTCGCATCCAGATTGGCCTGGAACATGTCGTTCGAGAAACCGTGGGCGACCCAGATGTTGCCGACCGTCAGCTCCTTGATGTAGCTCGACGCGTTGAACGCTGCCCAGTACGGCTTGGCCTTCAGCAGCACCGCCTTCGCTTCCTGCAGGTGCGCGTCATCGGTGTCGTTGACCGAGTAACCGAGGTACTTGAGCGCCGCCGCCATCAGCTCGCGCTGGCTGTCCATCACGGTGACCTTGCCCTTGATCTTCTCGAGGATCTTCGGATCGAAGATCGTGGCCCACGAATCGACCGGCACGCCCAGTTCCTTGACCTTCCTGTCGTTGTAGCCGATCAGCGTGATCGACATCGCATACGGCGCCGAGTAGGTGTTGCCGGGGTCGAATGCGGTGTTCAGATACTCCGGCATCACGTTCTTCAGGTTCGGCAACTGCGCCTTGTCCAGCGGCATCAGGGCCTTCATCTTGATCAGTGCCTCGACCGCATTCATCGTCGGCACCAGCACGTCGTAGCCCTTGGCCCCCGCCTGCAGCTTGGCGATCAGTTCGTCGTTGTCCGAGTAGTAGGTCTGCTTCACCTTGCATTTGCAGAACGCCTCGAAACGCTTGATCGTCTCGTCCGACATGTAGTCGTTCCAGTTGTACAGGTGCAGCACGTCTGCCTTCTGGGCCCAGGCAGGTAGCGCGAACAACAAGGCGACGACGGCGAGGAGTTTCTTCATGGCGGGACCTCGGAAGGAAAGTGGGCGGAACGGTTGCTTCATTCGCCGCGGAACACGCCCGGCGCCAGCCGGGTCGCGACGACGATCAGGACCAGCGTCAGCAGCATCAGCAGCGTCGATATCGCGTTGACTTCCGGCGTCACGGCGATCTTGATCATCGAATAGATCTGCAGCGGCAGCGTCGTGGAATCGACGCCGGCCGTGAAGAACGTGATCACGAAATCGTCGATCGACAGCGTGAACGCCATCAGCGCACCGGCGATGATGCCGGGCATGATCAGCGGCAGCGTGACGCGGCGGAACGCGACCCATTGCGTGGCGCCCAGATCGCGCGCGGCTTCGACGAGACTCTCGTCCATGCCGGACAGCCGCGACCGCACCACGATGGCGACGAAGCCGACGCAGAACGCGATGTGCGCCAGCACGATCGACAACATGCCGAGCGAGATGTTGAGCATCACGAAGAAGATCAGCAGGCTGACCCCGAGCAGGATCTCCGGGATCGCGATCGGCGTCAGCACCAGCACCGGCAACAGCTTCAGGTCGTAGCGGTACATCGCGTAGCCGGCCATCGTGCCCAGCACGGTGGACACGACGCTCGCCATCAGCCCGATCACCAGCGAATTCCACGCCGCCGACAGCATCTGCTCGTCGTGGAACAGCACGTCATACCACTTCAGCGTGAAGCCGACCCATTCCGCGTTCAACCGCGAATCGTTGAATGAATAGACCACGACGATCACGAGCGGCAGATACAGGAACAGGTAGACCAGCGAGCCGGCGGTCCACAGCAGCCAGGGTTTGCGCTTCATCGCGGCGTCACTTCCGGCGGGCGAACCACGCGGCCAACCCGACGAAGAGGATGGCCAGCAGGGTCAGGATCATCGACAGCACGCTGCCGAACGGCCAGTCGCGACTGTCCAGGAACTGCTGCTTGATCAGGTTGCCGACGAGGATGCCGTCGGTCCCACCGAGGATGTCCGGGATCGCGAAGATGCCCAGCGCCGGGATGAACACCAGCGCCGACCCGGCGTACACGCCGGGCAGCGACAGCGGAAACGTGATGCGCCAGAACCGCCGCCAGCTGGACGCGCCGAGATCCTGGGCGGCGTCGAGCAGTGCCGGGTCGTGCTTTTCCAGGTTGGCATACAGTGGCAGCACCATGAACGGCAGATGCACGTACACAAGGCCGATCAGCACCGCGATCGGGGAGAACAGCAACGGCAGCGGGCCGATGCCGAACAGTCCGACGAAGCCGTTGAAGCCCTTCGCGAACAGCGATTGCGGCCCGAGGATGATCATCCACGCGTAGATCCGGATCAGGAAGTTGCTCCAGAACGGCAGGATCACCAGCAGCACCAGCAGGTCGCGGTACTTCTTCGGACTGCGGGTGATCAGCAGCGCCAGCGGATACGCCAGCAGCAGGCAGAACAGCGTCGTGGCGGTCGCGTACAGGAACGACTTGAAGAACAGCCCGAGGTAGATCGCGTCGCCGAAGAAGCGCTGATAGCTCTCGAATGTCAGACCGGACAGTTCGTCCGGATCGCCGGTGCCGAACAGCGGCGCCAGCCCGCCGTACTCCCCCGGGTACTGGAACGACGCCAACAGCATGATCAGCGTCGGGATCGCGAAGAAGACCAGCAGGTAGACCAGCGGTGGACCGCTGACGAGCCACTTCTGCGCGCGGGTTGACATGGGGTTCAGCCGACGCGGGCGACGCGCCGCGGACAGAGCGCTGCCATCAGTCCGCCAGATAGTGGCCGGCGTCGTCGCGCCAGCCCACTTGCACGGCGTCGCCCGGCTCGAAGAACTTCGACGACCGGCCGACCGCATTGTTCGGCAGCATCACTTCGAGCCGATGCCCGCTCTGGACCTCGACGATGTACAGCGTCACGTCGCCGGTATAGAGATAGTCGTGGACCTTGCCGTTGAACCGGTTCACGCAGTCGGTCGGCGGCAGGTCGCGGGCGATCGCGATCTTCTCCGGCCGCAGCGCCAGCGCCCCGCGGGAGCCGGGCGTCGCGCCGTTCGCACCGGTGGCCTGGACGCTGCCGAGGCCGTCGAGTTCCAGCGTGGCGACACCGTCGACGTTGGTGGCGACACCGCACTCGAGGATGTTGCATTCGCCGATGAAGTCGGCGACGAAGCGGTTCTTCGGGAAGCTGTAGATCTGCGCCGGCTGGTCCAGCTGCTCGACACGGCCGAGGTTCATCACGGCGATGCGATGGGACAGCGCGAGCGCCTCTTCCTGATCGTGGGTCACGTACACGAAGGTGACGCCGATTTCTTTCTGCAGGCTGATCAGCTCGAGCTGCATCCGCTCCTTCAGCTTGGCATCGAGCGCGGCCAGCGGTTCGTCGAGCAACAACAGCTTCGGCCGGTTGACCAGCGCGCGGGCCAGCGCGACCCGCTGCTTCTGGCCGCCGGACAGCTCGTTCGGATAGCGCTTCTCCTTGCCCTGCAACGATACGTCTTCGAGCGCTTCGCGGACCCGCGGCTTGATCTGGTCGTCGGGACACTTCGCCATCTGCAGCGGAAACGCGATGTTCTGTTCCACCGTCATGTGCGGAAACAGCGCGTAGCTCTGGAACACCGTGTGGATGTTGCGGCCTTCCGGCGGCACGCCGGCCATGTCGCGGCCGTCCAGCAGGATCTGCCCGCCGTCGGGCTGGTCGAACCCCGCGATCATCCGCAGCAGCGTCGTCTTGCCGCAGCCCGAGGGGCCCAGCAGGGTGAAGAACTCGGCCGCCCCGATGGACAGGCTGACATCGTCGACCGCGGTGAAATCGCCAAAGCGCCGGGTGACGTTCCGAATCTCGAGAAGGGCCATTTCGCTGCGTCGCAATAGACGCGGCGGATTCTAACAACGAATGACGGATTCACGACCGGATTCGCGGACGCGCGGACGCCCGTTGCGGCTTTCAGGATCCCGGCGTCGCGTTCGCCGAAGCCGCGGCGGGCGGCACCGCGCCGACCGGGGCATCCGGCGTCCATCCGCCACCCAGCGCCTTGATCAACGCGATGCCGGCCAGCAGCTGCTGGGCGCGCAACTGGGAGGCTTCGCGCTCGGCCTGCAACCGGACGCGCTGGGCGTCGATCACTTCCAGCACGATGACGAGTCCCGCCTTGTAGCGGATCGTCGCCAGGTCGGCCGCGCGCTCGGCGCCAGCGAGCCGCCGCGCCTGGGCCTGGGCCTGTTCGTCGAACATCCGCAGCGCCGCCAGCGCATTCTCGACTTCTTCCAGCGCCACCAGCAGTTTCTGCCGATAGTCGGCGACCCCTTCGGCATAGGCTGCCCGGGCGCGTTCGAGCCGGGCGCGATTGCGGCCGCCGTCGAAGATCGGCTGGATCAGTCCGCCGGTCAGCCCCCACAGCACGCTGTCCGACCGCAGCAGATCCGACAGATCGCTGCTCTCGACGCCGAAGGCGCCGGTCAGCCGGACCGCCGGGAAGAACGCCGCCGTCGCCACACCGATCTGCGCATTGCGGGCGGCCAGCAGACGCTCGGCCTCAGCGACGTCGGGTCGACGCTCCAGCAGATCCGCCGGAAGTCCGACCGGTACCACCGGAATCTGCGCCCGCGTGTTCGCCTCCGGCAGGCTGAACGATTCCGGCGTCGCACCCACCAGCACCGCGAGCGCACGCTCCAGTTCGCCGCGACGCCGTTTCAGCGAGACCGCTTCCGCCTCGGCGGCGGCCAGTTCCGCGTCGACGCGCGACAGATCGAGTTCGCTGGCGAGCCCGCCCTGTTTGCGCAGCACCACGAGATCGCGCCCGCGGCGCCGGATATCGAGATTGTTCTGCACGATCCGCTGCTGCTCGTCGACGGCGCGCAACTGGAAGTACGTCTGCGCGACCTCGCCCTGCAACGTCAGCATCAGTGTCTGGTAGCTGGCGGCGCTGGCGTCGAGCCGCGCCAGCGCGGATTCGGTCGAACGCCGCACGCGTCCCCAGAGGTCGACTTCGTAGCTCGCGATCAGCGGCACGCGCAGCCGCGTCGTGTCGTACTGGCGGTTGGTCGGCACCTTCTCCGGCTGATCGGGCCGGTTGCCGGAGGCGCCGAAACCTCCGACTTCGGGTGCGAAGTCCACGCTGGGCAGCCGTGCCGCAGCTTCGAAGCCGAGCGCGGCCCGCGCCTGATCGAGGCGCGCCACCGCCGCCTGCAGCCGGGGGCTGTTGTCGCGCGCCCGTTGCTCCAGGTCGTCGAGTACCGGATCGCCGAACAGCGTCCACCAGTCCCCGCGGATGTGGTCGTCGGCCGGCCGCGCCTCGCGCCACGGGCCCGACTCCTGAAACGCAACCGGCAGTGACACCGCGGGGCGCCGGTAGTCCGGACCGACCGTCGTGCACGCCGCCAGCAGCCCGACGACCGCGAACAGGCCACTGCGCATCATGACGCCGCCGTCGCCAGGCGGATCGGGGCAGCGGCGTCGGCTTTCTTCTTGTCTTCGGCTTTCGGCGTCGCGACGGCCTTCACCTTCAGGCCGTCGACCAGTTCATCGCGCGGATTGTTGACGACCCGTTCGTTCTCTTCGAGCCCTTCGAGGATCTCCACTTCCTTGCCGAGATCGCGGCCGACCTTGACCGCCCGGATGCGGACCCGATCGGTGGCGTCGACCACGGCGACC
>JAHCKV010000420.1 GCA_026125595.1 Burkholderiales bacterium
GACGCGGATGGCCGGCCGCACTTTCGTTGCAGCAGGGCTGATCGGCTTCGCGGCACTCACGGTGGGTGCCGTCGATCTGCAGATGTCGCAGGATTCCAGTGGCAATCGCATCGCCGCAGAACTCGCCTCCAATGGCGTGTATGCCTTCTTCAGTGCCGCCCACAACGCGCACATCGACTACGAACGGTTCTACGCCGTCGTGCCACCCGGCGAAGCGCGCGAACGGACGCAACGCATGCTGACGCAGTCCAATGCGGCATTCGCCCCGGGGCCGCGCAGCTTTCCCGATGGAACGGTGTTCGGCCGACACGTCGACAACAGCGACCTCGGTCCGCCGCGCAAACTGCATGTCATCGTGCTGCTGCAGGAGTCGATGGGTTCCGAGTTCGTCGGCAGCCTGGGCGGCCGCAATCTGACACCCAACATCGATCGCATCGCCGCCACGGGCCTCAGCTTCACCCAGATGTACGCCACCGGCACTCGCACCGTCCGCGGCATGGAAGCCGTCACCACCGCCTTGCCTCCGGTGCCGCCCGAATCCGTCGTCAAGCGCTCGGCCAATACCGGCTTGCCGAATCTCGCCACCATCGTCCGTGACGCCGGTTACGCACCGACCTTCATCTACGGCGGTTACGGCACGTTCGACAACATGAACGCCTTCTTTGGCGGAAACGGCTGGCGCGTCGTCGACCGGACGGACATGCCCAAGGCGCAGTTCTCCAACATCTGGGGTATCGCGGACGAGGAGCTGTTCACCAACGCATTGAAGACGTTCGACGAGCAGATCGCCCAGGGAGAGCGCGTCTTCTCGGTCGTCATGAGCACGTCGAATCACAAGCCGTTCACGTATCCACCGGGTATTCCCGGCGTGCCGGAGCATGGCGGTGGTCGCGACGCCGGCGTGCGATATGCCGACTACGCGATCGGCAAGTTCTTCGATGCGCTGCAGACCCGCCCCTGGGCCCGTGACACGCTGCTGGTCATCGTGGCCGACCACGGCGCGCGGGTCTACGGCAAGGCGCAGATTCCGGTCTCCACCTATGGGATTCCGTTCATCGTTCACGCACCGAAGTATCTGGCGCCACGACGGATCGACACCCTGTCCAGCCAGGTCGATGTCGGGCCGACGCTGCTGGGTCTGCTGCGGCTGTCCTATGACTCGCCGCTCCCCGGCCGCGACATCCTGCGCATGGCCCCGGAAGACGGCTATGCGTTGTTCAACCACAATCGCAACGTCGCCCTGATGCGGGACGGCCAGATCGCGACGCTGGGCTTCGGCGGCACCGTGCAGACGGAACGCTACGACCGGAAGTCCGGCGAGCTGGAGCCTGCGCCGCACGATCGCGAACTGGAGCACGACGCCATGGCGATCTTCGAGCTGTCGTACGAGTTGTTCCGGCGCAAGCCACCGGTACGTTGAGCGTCTCGCCCGTCCCGAGAACCCGCCGGACGTCGCCGCGCGGCTGGCGTTACGTCGTTCTCCATGTCGTTGCGGTGCCGACGCTGATCGGCACATGTGCCTGGATGGCGCACCATTCCGGCCTGGACATCGCACTCGAGAACCGCTTCTACGATGCCGCGCTGCCGGGTTTCCCGCTGCGCACCTGGCCGATGCTGGAACTGGTCGGGCATCAGATCCTGAAGACTGTTCCCATCACCGTCGGGTTGGTGACGCTGGCCGCTGCGGTGCTGGCCGGCCGGATCGAACGGCTGCGTCCGTGGCGCGCGGTCCTGTGGGCGACACTCGCCGCGTTGTGCCTCGGCCCGTTCGTCGTCACGCAACTGAAGCTCGTGACCGCACCGCATTGCCCGTGGGATCTGCAGATGTACGGGGGCTACGCCGTCTACGCCGACCAATGGTTCGCGCCGTCGCGTGCGGAGGCGGGCCGCTGCCTGCCGAGCGGGCACGCCGGCGCGGGCTTCTCGTTGCTGGCGCTGTACTTCGCCGGCTGGGCTGCGGGCGAGCCCCGGCTGCGCCGGTGGGGTCTGGCCATCGGCATCGCGGCCGGCGTCGGGTTTGGCACGCTGCGCATGGTCCAGGGCGCCCATTTCCTCAGCCACACGCTGTGGGCCGCACTGGTCGACTGGCTGATGGCGAGCCTTGCGTTCCTGCCGTTCGCACTGGGCCGCCCTGGCCGGACCCACGCTTCCGCTACGGTGGAAGGCCCGACCTCGGATCCCTGCTGCTAGACTACCGCGGCAGTCTTCCATTCGATTCGCATCGAATCTCCGACACCACCCCGACGCTGTCGGCGTGGATCGTCGGCGCCGAACCGATATCCGGGAAACGCCTTGACCCCAGAACGACGTCCCATGACCCCCGAAGCGCCGACGGCGCCATCCGTCGCGTGAGCGGCCGGCTGTTCATCGTCTGCGCCCCGTCGGGCGCCGGCAAGACCAGTCTGGTGCGCGCGCTGCTGACTGCCGATCCGGCCGTGCATCTGTCCGTTTCGTACACGACCCGCCCCGCGCGGCCCGGCGAGCAGGACGGCCGCGACTACCACTTCGTCGATGCCGCGACGTTCGGCGCGATGCGCGACCGCGGCGAATTGCTGGAAAGCGCCGAGGTGCACGGCAACCTGTACGGCACGTCCCAGCGCTGGATCGAGGGCGAGATGCGGGCCGGTAACGACATCCTGCTCGAGATCGACTGGCAGGGCGCCCAGCAGGTGCGCCGGCTGATGCCCGACACGGTGGGCATCTTCATCCTGCCGCCGTCCTTCGAGATCCTGGCCGAACGGCTGACCGGACGGGGCACCGACAGCCCCGCCGTGATCGCGCGGCGGCTGCAGGCGGCGCAGTCCGAGATCGGGCATGCGGCCGAGTTCGATTACACTATCGTCAACAACGATTTCGACGAAGCCTCCCGAGACCTGATCGCCATCGTTCGTGCGGAACGGCTCCGTTTCGCGGCGCAGGCCCTGCGCCATCAGGATCTCATCAACCGTTTGCAGCAAGGAGCAGCACCATGGCCCGCATCACCGTCGACGACGCACTGAAACTGATCCCGAACCGATTCGAACTGACGCTGGCCGCCACCTACCGCGCCCGGGAGATCGCCAACGGCGCGACCCCGCTGGTGGATGGCAACAAGGACAAGCCCACGGTCATCGCGCTGCGCGAGCTGGCGGTCGGTCTGGTCGGCGTCGACATCCTCTACCGTACGAAGACTTGATCCCGCTGGGCGCGCGCGGCGCCCGCAACTCCGGCCCACCTGCGCCGCACCCCTGACCCGACCGCGCCATGTCCGAAGCCGAAGCCCTGTTCCACGAAGCCTCCGGCTACCTCCGGCCGGAGGACGTGACACAACTCGAATCGGCGTACCACTTCAGCGCCCAGGCCCACGAGGGCCAGTTCCGCATGACCGGCGAGCCGTATGTGTCGCATCCGGTCGCCGTCGCCAAGATCCTGATGCAATGGCACCTGGACTCCCAGGCGTTGACGGCCGCGCTGCTGCACGACGTGATGGAAGACACCACGGTCACCAAGAGCGAGCTGTCGGAACGGTTCGGTCGCATGGTGGCCGAGCTGGTCGACGGGGTCTCCAAGCTCGACCGCATCGAATTCCAGAGCCACGAGCAGGCCCAGGCGGAGAACTTCCGCAAGATGGTGCTG
>JAHCKV010000421.1 GCA_026125595.1 Burkholderiales bacterium
TGCACGTTGCCTCGCAGCGGCTCCACGACCAGATGCGGGAAGCGCGCGCGGATCTGGCTCTCGCGCCGCAGACTGGAGGTGCCCACCCGGGCACCTTGCGGCAGCGCCGACAGCGCATCGAAACGGTTGGATACGAACGCATCGCGCGGATCTTCCCGCTCGGCGATGGCGGCGATGGCGAACCCGGCCGGCAGATTCACCGGCATGTCCTTCATCGAGTGCACGGCCAGGTCGGCCCGGTCGTGCAGCAGTGCGTCTTCCAGCTCCTTCACGAACAGGCCCTTGCCGCCGATCTTGGCCAGCGACACGCCGAGCCGGCGATCGCCTTCGGTGGTCATGCCGAGCAGTTCGACCCGCAACCCGGGGTGCAGGGCTTCGAGGCGGGCACGGATGTGCTCGGCCTGCCAGAGCGCGAGGGCGCTTTCACGGGTGGCGATGACGAGTCGGTCGGGTACGGGCACGGAGCAGGGGCGAGAGGACGAACGAAGAGGGCGAATTCTAGCCCGCCCCCGGTACGCACGGCCATGTGAGAGTCCCGCAATCGACAAAGGCGCCCGCGAACGCCCGCCCCGTATGCACGGCCATGTGAAACGCCCAAGGGACGGCGTGAGATTCATCCCGGGAAATTGAAACCACCCCACCGGATCTCGATTGACGGCCGCATGCCGCGTGCGCAGACTGCGCCCGGATGTCGATGCCATTGTTCTTTTCGATGATGTCGTCCGCCATCCTTGCCGGTGCTGCACTACAACAATGGAGACCTCCATGTCACTGCGTACCCTTCCCCTCGTCGCCGTACTGTGGGCGTGCATCGTGCCCGCGGCCCTCGCCGGCAATCTGAGCGCGACCGCCTATCAGAATCTGGTCGGGCAAGAGCAGGACTTCAGCCCCGGAACGGGACCGGTGCAGGTGATCTTCGGCAACGCCTCCGCCTCGGCCGATCGCCACCGGGTGAGTTCCAGCGCCCTGGGCGAGGGATCGACGGTCACCACCCAGTTCGGTGGCTCAGCCGGCGCTTCCTCCTCCTACATGCTGTGGGACATGACGCGGGACCAGGCGCTGGACGTGGATACGGCCAGCTTCATCTGGCTGACGCTCCACTTCAAGGTGGTCGGGCACCTGGACGTCGGCGCAACCAGAACCTCCGTGGCCAGCACCGTCTACCAGGGCTCGGTCGGCAACCTGAGCCACGGGCTGCAATCCTTCAGTGAATCGCTGACGGTTTCCTATGGGCCGGTCACCGGCGGCGTCGACGATTTCACCCGTGCCGGCGACCTGGGGCTCGAAGGCGACTACACGCGGTGGTATTCCGCAGCACACATGGGTGGCGTCGACGGAACCATCAACCTGTCGGTCACCAACGTCGCCGGCAATGACGCCTTCGCGTCGAGCACGTTGTCGCTCGACCATGTGCGACTGCGCGGCGGCCCCGAGTTCATGCCCGAGATGATCGGCATCCGGTTCGTCGAAACGGGACAGGTCATCCCCGCCGTCGTCGTGCCCGAACCCGGTACGGTCTGGCTGCTGATGGTCGGCGCAGGTTTGGTGTTGGTGCGGGTGGCGGCGAGGGGGCGGCGGAAAGCGTAGGGCTGAATGCGAAAGAGGCCATCGGAATCGCACCGACGGCTTGATCGCACCGATGGGGCGATATGAATCTTGGACTCGAGTATTGGCTTCCAATGCTCGTTGTGGGGTTCGTCATTGGTTGGCGTAGCGGCAGATCGCGTTTGATCTTGTACTTTGCAGCCCTTGGCGCCTCGGCACCAGCATTGGGTTTGGCGATTGTTCTGGGATTTGCGCTTGCCGATGGGCGGCCGGTCGATTCGCGGGGCGTCAGGCATACCCTAATTCTTCTCGGTTGCGCAGGAGGTATTGCTGTCGGTGCGGGTTCGCGACTTTTGCTCTCATTTCGCAAGTGAGGAAGGCGCGTAGATTGATTGGGGTCGGATTGCAATGAAGGTCGCAAATGGGGTCGCGTAAATGGGGTCGCGTCTTGCAATCCGACATCCGTCGTTTTTCGATTCCAAGCAACCGCATCTGCGTCGACATTCAACGCAACCACTACGGCAACTCGACCCCGGTCATTGCGCGGTAGTAGTGAATCAGGCTGTTGTCGTCGTCCAGTGCATGGCCAAGCGCCAGGGTGCCGAGGAACACCTGATGCGCGCTGGCCCCCACCGGCAGCGGAAACTGCATGCCCTTGGCCATCTCCAGCGCCAGACCGACATCCTTGGTGAGGATGGGCAGCGCCGCGGCGACGCGGTCGTCATGGTCGATCCAGCGGCGCATGCGATCGCCGAACATCCAACTCGCCCCGGAGGAGGCCATCACCACGTCGTAGATCGTGTTCGCATCCAGGCCCGCCTTCAGCCCGATGGACATCGCCTCGGCGGCCGCGGCGTTGTGAATACCGGCGAGCAGATTGTTCACCAGCTTCATCGTGCTGCCCTGGCCGGGTGTCGGCCCGATGACGAAGCGCTTGTCGGACATGGCAGCCAGAACATCGGCGCACAGTTCCAGCGCTTCGTCCGAACCGGCGATCATCATGCTCATGGTGCCGGACTCGGCCCGCGCGGGACCGCCGGAGATCGGCGCATCCACCGCCAGCAATGCATGTCCGGCAAGCCGATCGGCTAGACCGGACATATAGGTCGGCGCAACGGTGGAGCACACCATGACAACGCCGCCTTTCTGCAGGCCAGCGACGATGCCATCGGCACCGAAGCAGACCTCATCCGTCTGCGCAGCATCCACCACAACGCTGATGACGATGCCGGCTTTGGCCGCAACCGCCGCCGGACTCGATTCGACGACCGCACCAGCAGCTTGCGCGAGCGCGTTGCGCGCCGGATCGAGATCACGCACATGAACAGGAAAGCCGCGACGGAGTAGTGCGCGCGTGATGCCCAGGCCCATGGCGCCGGGACCGATAAGGCCGACGGGCGGCAGTTTGATGGAAGAAGTCATGACTGGTTACATCGACTGGATCGAAGCCGAGGCTTTGGCGACGTCGTCACTCGGAACTTCCGTGCTTCGAGCCCAACCCATCTCCGAACTGTGCCGTAGCTTCGAGCAACCGTCGCGCATTCCTTGGAGCGCGCAGTAGATATGCGGTCTCTTCCATAGCTCTACAGTCGACAAGAGACATCAGATTACAGCTTGCCGACCGTTGCGAGTGATGATGATCGTCTCGTGGTTGTCGCATACTCGGTCCATGACATCGGCCAAATGGGCACGCGCGATCGAGTAGGTGAATAGCGTCCATGGTGGACTCTCAGATCCGAACGACAAGGTGTGTACATGTCTTGCTGCCGGATGTCTATTGTTGTTGGTTTACAAGACGCGACCCGATCTTTCCAGATAGATGTTCTCGCGCCGGTCGCCGTGGAGGGTGACGTGGTTGAGACCGCCGAGGAATTCGATGCGCAAGGGTCGGTCCATCGGTAGACTGTAGATTCTATCGGGTCATGTTGTAATGCAAGACCTGACCCCCTTTTTTTACACTAGATGCAATCCTCGCGCAAGAGCGCGCAGTACTGAAAGCTGGCGATCGAGCTTTGAACAAGAATGCACGCCCCTGGGCTCAATGATGAAGAAGACAG
>JAHCKV010000422.1 GCA_026125595.1 Burkholderiales bacterium
GTCATCTTGAACTCGCCGCCGTCCTTCACCATGGCATCTTCCGCGCCGCCATCGAGCCCGATGTACTGCTCGCCCAGCAGGCCGGACGTCAGGATCGAGGCGTTCGTGTCGGTCGGAAACTCGTACTGCTTGTCCAGCCGCAGGATCACGCGGGCCCGGAAATTCTTGTTGTCGAACACGATGGACTCGACGCGGCCGACCACGACGCCGGCACTCTTCACCGGTGCGCGGGGTTTCAGCCCACCGATGTTGAGAAACTCCGCGGTGACGCGATAGCCGTCGGCGGCGCTGACCGAATTGGCATTGCCCACTTTGAGCGCAAGGATCAGCAGCGCGGCGAGCCCGCCGGTGACGAACAGGCCGACCCAGAGATCGACGGTGGTGCGTTTCATCAGTCAAACCCCTGTGAACATGAACGAGGTGAGTACGAAATCGAGGGCCAGAACGGCCAGTGCGGACGTCACCACGGTGCGGGTGACAGCATAGGACACGCCTTCGGCGGTGGGGGGCGCATCGTACCCTTCGAACAACGCCACCAGCGTCACGGCGACGCCGAAGACGATGCTCTTGATGACACCGTTGATCACATCGGAGCGCAGATCGACGTTGGCCTGCATCTGCGACCAGAACGCGCCGTCGTCGACACCGATGATCACCACGCCGATCAGGTAACCGCCGAACACGCCGAATGCGCTGAAGATCGCGGCCAGCAGCGGCATCGCGATCACGCCGCCCCAGAAGATCGGCGTCAGCACGCGCCCGAACGGGTCCACCGCCATCATCTCCATCGCGGAGAGCTGTTCGGTGGATTTCATGATGCCGATCTTGGCGGTGATGGCGGAACCTGCACGACTCGCGAACAACAGCGCGGATACCACGGGACCCAGCTCACGCACCAGCGACAGCGCGACCAAAGTGCCCAGCGCATCCGCCGACCCATAGCGCTTCAGCGTCTCGTAGCCCTGCAGTCCCAGCACCAGTCCGACGAACAGTCCGGACACGATGATGATGATCAGCGACAGGACGCCGGTGAAGTAGATCTCGTCGAGCAGCAACTGCGGCCGCCGGAACGCCATGCCGGAGCGCAGCAGCACCGTGCCGGTGAAGCGGGTGGCACAGCCCAGCTTCCAGACACCGTCGACCACGCGGGCGCCGACGTGCCGCAATCCGGTGTCGAGAGCGCCGATCATCGGTTCGTCTCCAGGCCGAAGTCTTGCGCCAGCGGCCGTGCGGGCTGGTGGAATCCCACCGGACCGTCCGCCTCACCGTGCACGAACTGGTGCACGATGGGTTCGCGTGAGTCGCGAATTTCCTCCGGCGTGCCTTCGGCGACGATGCGCCCTTCGGCGACGATGAACACGTAGTCGACGATCTTCAGCGAAGCCTCCACGTCGTGGGTGACCAGCAGCGACGTCGCGCCGAGCGCATCGTTCAACCGGCGGATCAGGTTGGCGACGATGCCGACGGAGATCGGATCGAGGCCGGTGAACGGCTCGTCGTACATCATCAGCATCGGGTCGAGGGCGATCGCCCGGGCCAGTGCGACTCGGCGCGCCATGCCGCCGGACAGTTGCGACGGCTTCAGGTGCGCCGAACCGCGCAGGCCGACGGCGTTCAGCTTGAGCAACACCAGGTCGCGGATCACCGAGTCCGGCAGGTCGGTGTGCTCCCGCATCGGAAATGCAACGTTGTCGAACACGGACAGATCGGTGAACAGCGCGCCGAACTGAAACAGCATGCCCATGCGCCGGCGCAGCGCGTACAGCGCATCGTGGTGCAGGGCGCCGACGTTCTGGTCGTCGACCGTGACGCGGCCGCTTGTGGCGCGGAGTTGTCCGCCGATGAGTCGAAGGATGGTGGTCTTGCCGCAACCGCTGCCGCCCATGATGGCGACGACCTGCCCGCGCCGGAAGCGCATCTGCAGGTCCTGCAGGATCGGACGGTCGCCATAGGCGAACGCAACACCGTCGAGTACGACGAGGGGATCGGAAGGCACGAAGAAGGGTCGGGGTCGGATCAGCCGGGATTGTAAAGGGTTTGCATGCCGGATCCCGTCGATCGGTTCCGGTTGTCCCTGGTCTTCGATTGCGCTAGCTTCGCGCGGTTCCAGCACCCCACCGATTGACGGTGGCGATGACAGCACCGTCACCGATCCTGCCCATGTCCCCGCCCGCCCTTTCGTTTCGCCATATCGTCAAGCGCTACGGCTCCGCCGTCGCGCTTGCGGGCGTGGAACTGCAGATTGCGTCGGGCGAATTCTTCGGCCTTGCCGGCATGAACGGCGCCGGCAAGACGACGTTGATCAAGTGTCTCCTGGATGCGACACGTGCCGACGAAGGCGACATCGAGATCTTCGGGTCCCCGAGCCGCGAGACCGTGGCGCGCCGCCATCTCGCGTTCCTGCCCGAGCGCTTCAATGCGCCGTTCTACGCCACCGGCCGCGATTTCCTGCGATTGATGGCACGGCTCTACGGCACACCGTTCGACGAAGGCGTGGCGGCCGGGATGCTCGACCAGCTGGACCTGGACCGCACCGCGCTAGACCGGCCGGTCCGGTCCTATTCGAAGGGGATGACGCAGAAGCTGGGGCTGTGTGCGGTGCTGTTGTCCGGTCGCTCGCTGCTGCTGCTGGACGAGCCGACCAGCGGCCTCGACCCCAAGGCGCGCGCGCTGCTGAAGGCGGCATTGCGGACGCGCCATGCGGCGGGTGCCACGATCTTCTTCACGTCCCATGCGCTGGCCGACGTCGACGAGATGTGCGATCGGATGGCGGTACTGCACCACGGTGCGCTGCGCTATGCCGGCACGCCGGCCGAGTTGCGGCGGCGCACGGCCGCGGACACGCTCGAGCAGGCGTTCCTGCGCGTGATCGAAGCAAAGCACTGACATCGCCGACGTTCTGGCACAATCGATGCACCGCCTGCGTGCGCCACCATCGACGCCCGATCCCGTGGAAGCCCTGGCCCGCGCCAAACCCGAACTCCTCATCGTCGACGACGACCCGCTGATCACCGATACGCTCAGCTTCGTGCTGAGCCGTGATTTCAGCGTGTACGCCGCCGACTCGCGTGCACAGGTGCACAGCCTGATCCGCCAGCTCGGTCACACGCCCGAACTGGCACTCGTGGATCTCGGACTGCCGCCGACCCCGCATCGTCCCGACGAAGGCTTCCGGCTGATCGAAGAGCTGCTCGGCGCATCGCCGGCCATCAAGATCCTGGTGTTGTCCGGTCAGAACGACGAAGCGAACGCCCGTCGGGCGCGGAGCATGGGGGCCGTCGATTTCGTCGCGAAGCCGTGCGAACCGGAAACGCTGAAGGCGCTGCTGCAACGGGCGCTGCGCTACAGGGCGGCCGAACAGACCGACGGTGCAGACAGCGGCATCATCGGCAGCAGCTTCATCATCGCGAAGCTGCGCGAACAGATTGCGCAGTATTCGGCGTCGCCGTTTCCGGTGCTGATCGAAGGTGAATCGGGCAGCGGCAAGGAACTCGTGGCGCAGGCGCTGCACCGGACCGGCATCCGGGCCGCGCGGCCCTACCTCGCCCTCAACTGCGCCGCGATCTCGCCCAGTCTGGTGGAACCGACGCTGTTCGGCC
>JAHCKV010000423.1 GCA_026125595.1 Burkholderiales bacterium
ACCCGCTGACCGACGACTACGAGACCCTGCGGCTGCGCATGCTGGAGAACTACCCGGCCCTGCGCCAGGCCCAGTCCGAGATCCGCGCCGCCGAAGCCCGGCTCGAGAACGAACGGGCGTTGCGCGTTCCGCGTCCGACGCTGACGGCCGGCATCGAGCGCGAGCCGACCGACAATCGGGGCTTGTTCGGCATCAGCATTCCGATCCCGGTCTGGGATCAGCGCCAGGGCCCCATCGGCGAATCGGTCGCGCGCTTCCAGCAGGCCACCTCCAATGCCGAACTGCAGCGCATCGAGCTGCTCGGTGACCTTGAAATCAGTTTCAACCGGCTGCTGGTCGCCCGGCAGCAGATCGAGGCGTTCGAAGGCGGTCTGCTGCGACAGGCCGAAAGCGCATTGCGGGTCGCCGAAGCCGCCTTCCGGTTCGGCGAACGCGGCTTCATCGAAGTCCTGGACGCGCAGCGCGTGCTGCGTCAGGTCCGCGTGGACTACATGAACGCCCGCTTCGAAAAACAGGCAGCGCTCGTCGAGATCGAGCGCCTGACCGCCCAGGACCTCGTCGGAGAAGTCAGACCATGAAATTCCCCATCCAGATCATCCTCGCCACCGCCCTGTGCGCCGCGCTCGCGGCCTGCGGTGACAAGAAGGACGACGCAGCTGCCGCCAAGGCCGCCCCCGCGCCGGCCGCCGCACCGGTGGATCCGCTGTCCGTCACTCCGGACGCCGAAACGGCGAAATGGGTCAAGATCGACACGGTCAACACGACGGAATTCCGCGAAACGCTGCGGGTTCCGGCCCAGGTGTTCGCCGACGAGACCCGCGTGGCGCGCATCGGATCGCCGGTGACGGGTCGCATTTCCGAACTCAACGCGATCCTCGGACAGAACGTACAGCGCGGTCAGGTGCTCGGCACGCTGAGCTCCACCGAACTGTCCACCGCCCAGGCGATGTTCCTGAAGGCCTATTCGTCCAAGCAACTGGCCGAACGGGCTGCCGAACGGGCAACGCAACTGTTCGAAGCCGATGTGATCGGTGCCGCCGAACTGCAGCGGCGCGAAACCGAACTGCTGCAGGCAGACGCCGAGCTGTCCACGGCCCACGATCAGTTGAAAGTGCTCGGCATGTCCGAGAAGGGCATCGAGAAACTGCAGAACAGCCGTCAGGTGAATTCGAACTCGTACGTGGTCGCGTCGCTGTCGGGCACGATCATCGAACGCCGGGTCACCCAGGGTCAGGTGGTGCAGCCGGCCGACGCGATTTTCACGGTGGCCGATCTGTCCCACGTCTGGATTCAGGCGGAGATCGCGGAAAAGCAGGCCGAACTGGTGCGCGTCGGCGACACGGTCAAGGTACAGATTCCGGCGCTGAGCAACCGGATGATCGACGGCAAACTGGTGTTCGTCAGCTCGACCGTGAACCCTGAAACACGCACGGTCACCGCCCGCACGGAGGTCGCGAACCCGGACCGCGACATCCGCCCCGCGATGCTCGCGGTCATGCTGATCGAGGACCGTGCGCAGCAGCGCGCGGTCGTGCCGGTGGATGCGGTGGTGCGCGAGAACAACCGCGATCACATCTTCATCCGGACCGGCGCCAATCAGTTCAAGCTGGTCACGGTGACGCTCGGCAACGAGGTCAACAACGTCCGCCCGGTGATCGAGGGTCTGAAGGCGGGCGACGAAATCGTCGCCCAGGGTGCATTCCATCTGAACAACGAGCGCAAGCAGAACATGCAGTAGCGCGCATTCACTCGATGGATCGCCGGCCGCTGCCGGTGACCTGCTTGCCCACGAAACGTCAAAAGGACCGGCGGCACCACGGGTGACGCCGGAGAAAGCCATGGATCGCATCGTCCGTTTCTGTCTGCAGCAACGCGTCATCCTGGTGGTGATCGCCATTGCGCTGGTCGCGTTCGGCCTGCGCGCCGTCCAGGGGCTGTCGGTGGACGCCTTTCCGGATGTCACCAACGTCCAGGTTCAGATCGCCACCGAAGCACCCGGGCGCTCGCCGGAGGAAGTCGAACGCTTCATCACCGTGCCGCTGGAAATCGGCATGACCGGCCTGCCCGGCCTCACCGAGATGCGGTCGTTGAACCGCAACGGCCTGTCGTTGATCACGCTCGTGTTCCGCGACGACATCGACGTGTTCTTCGCGCGTCAGATGGTCATGGAACGCATCATCGAGGTCGGCAGCCGGTTGCCGGACGGCATCTCGCCGGTGCTGGGCCCGGTCTCCACCGGTCTGGGCGAGGTCTACCAGTACACCCTCGACAAACCGACCGACAAAGGTGCGCTGTCCGAGGAAGAGCTGATGGAACGCCGTGTGATCCAGGACTGGGTCGTGCGGCCGCTGCTGCGCTCGATCTCGGGCGTCGCGGAAATCAACTCCCAGGGCGGCTACGAGCGGCAGTACCACGTGCTGGTGAATCCGGAACGGATGCGCCACTACAACATCTCGCTCGCGATGGTGATGGACGCGCTGGAGCGCAACAATGCCAACTCCGGCGGTGGTCCGTTGGCGGTCGGCGAAGAGCAGTACCTGGTGCGTGGTGTCGGCCTGATCTCCTCCGTCGAAGACATCGGCAACATCGTGCTGAAGGAGGAACGCGCGACGCCGGTGTTCATCCGCGACGTCGCGGAAATCAAGATCGGAGCGGCGATCCGCGTCGGCGCACTGATCAAGAACGGCACGACCGAGGCCGTCGGCGGCATCGTGATGATGCTGCGCGGTGGCAACGCGAAGGACGTCACGACCCGGGTCAAGGCGCGGGTCGCCGAGATCAACGACAAGGGCATGCTGCCCGGCGGTCTGCAGATTGTGCCGTTCTACGACCGGACCGAGCTGGTCGACTCCGCGCTGTGGACTGTCACGAAGGTGCTGATCGAGGGCGTCATCCTCGTGATCGTCGTGCTGTTCATCTTCCTCGGCGACATCCGGTCGAGCCTGATCGTCGTCGCGTCGCTGTGTCTGGCGCCGCTGATCACGTTCATGGTGATGAACTGGTGGGGTATCTCCGCGAACCTGATGTCCCTCGGGGGTCTCGCGATCGCCATCGGCCTGATCGTCGACGGCGCCGTCGTGGTCGTGGAGAACGCCTTCGCACAACTGTCGCACCGCAAGGGCGAGAGCAAGCTGCGCGTGGTGCTCGACGCCGTGTTGCAGGTGAGCCAGCCGGTGATCTTCGGCGTCGGCATCATCATCCTGGTGTTCCTGCCGCTGATGACGCTCGAGGGCATGGAAGGCAAGATGTTCGCGCCGCTCGCCTACACCATCGCGATCGCGCTGACGGTGTCGCTGGTGCTGGCGCTGACGCTGACACCGGCGCTGTGCTCGTACTTCCTGAAGGCCGGTCATGAAGAGGACACACCGCCGGTCCGCTTCCTGAAGGCCCGCTACCTGAAGCTGCTGGATCGCTCCCTCGGCGCCGGCAAGACGACCGTGGTGGTCGCGCTGCTGCTGCTGGTCGCGAGCCTGTCGATGTTCCCGTTCCTCGGTGCCTCGTTCATTCCGACGCTGAAGGAAAACACGATCACGCCCGCGATCTCGCGGATGCCGAACATGTCGTTCGACGAAGTGATGAAGATCGAATTCG
>JAHCKV010000424.1 GCA_026125595.1 Burkholderiales bacterium
GCCAGGGCCGGCGCCAGCAGGGCCGGATGGTCGTGACCCTGCACCACTACCAGCCGGTTGCCGGCCATGTCCTTGTCAGCCACGTACCAGGGCAGGCCCTGGCCGCCGATGCCCAGACCCTGGCGCTGGCCGATGGTGTAGTACATGAGACCGGTATGGCGGCCCACCACGGCACCGGCCGGCGTCACCATGTCGCCCGGCTCGGTGGGCATGTAGCGCGACAGGAAGGCGCGGAACGGACGCTCACCGATGAAGCAGATGCCGGTGGAATCCTTTTTCGCGTGGTTGGGCAGGCCCACCCGTTCGGCCAGGGCCCGGACATCGCGCTTGAGCATGCCGGCCAGGGGGAACAGGGTGCGGGCCAGCTGCTGCTGGTTCAGCCGGTGCAGGAAGTAGCTCTGATCCTTGGAGCCGTCGGCCGCCCGCAGCAGCTCGAAGCGGCCGTCGGTCTCGCGCACGCCGGCGTAGTGGCCGGTGGCGATGTGCTCGGCACCCATGGCCAGCGCATGGTCGAGGAACGCGCGGAACTTGATTTCGGCGTTGCACAGTACATCCGGGTTCGGCGTCCGGCCGGCACGGTACTCGGCGAGGAACTGCGCGAACACGCGCTCCTTGTATTCGGCCGAAAAATTGACTGCGTCGACTTCGATGCCGAGGACGTCGGCCACCGACACCGCGTCGATCAGGTCCTGTCGCGATGAACAGTATTCGTCGTCATCGTCGTCTTCCCAGTTTTTCATGAAGACGCCGATCACTTCGTAGCCTTGGTCCTTCAGCAGCCACGCGGCCACCGCGGAGTCGACGCCACCGGACAGGCCTACTACGACACGGCCGCGACTCATTCGGCTTCCTTGCCTTGGCGCCAGGTGGCCAGCGGCAGCACGGCGGCCGGCTGCCCGATGGGACGGAACCAGGTGTCGACGGCCCATTCAGGACCGCCGTCGTGTTCGCGGATCGTCGCGGTCCAGTGCACGTTGACCAGCCACGGTGCCCGCCGGGCCCGGGCACCGACGGTGTGGAATTTGAGCCAGCGCAGTCGCTGCAGCAGCCGCAGATACCGGTCGGTGTTGATCGAATGGTCGATGCAGTCCATCCGGCCATCGACACCGGATTCGGCCAATGCATTCCGCGGTCGATCGTGACGAATCGGCGTCTGGGCGGCGACGGCGCCGATGATCTGGCCGATGACGAGCGCCAGGGCGACCCGTTCGGATGCCGGCGTATCGGCTTCCGCCAGAAGTTCCCCGGCGGCGTTCATCACGAGGGGGTCGAGCAGGGCGGTGGCATGGGCGGCGCAACTGTAGTTGAAACACACGTCCACCGGGATCGGCAGCGCCAGGGTCAGAGCCAGAGCCAATGCGGTCACGGGAAATGGGTGATCAGATCGAGCGGGTACCGACGGCCGGCCAGCCAGTCCGTGACACATCGTTCTACCAGCGGACTGCGATGGCGCGCTCGTTCATGGACCAGTTCGTCCAGTGTGAGCCACAGCGGGCGCACGATACCCTTGTCGAGCGGACGGTGCGGCTCGTGGGCCGTGATGCGTCCGGTGAACGCGAACCGCAGATAGATCAGGCCGGATGGATGCTGCCATCGATAGATGCCGATCAAATGCGTGGGTTCGAACCGGCAGGCGGTTTCTTCGAGGGTTTCCCGGACGGCACCGTCGACGATCGATTCGCCCGGTTCCAGATGCCCGGCCGGCTGGTTCAGCCGCAGACCGGTGTCGGTTTCCTCCTCGACCACGAGGAAGCGGGCGTCGCGCTCGACGACCGCGGCGACCGTCACACGGGGTTTCCAGATTTGATCTTCTGCGTCCACGCAGGAATCCACCAATGAAAAAGGCAGGGCACCTGGCCCTGCCTGTCGGCGACGGCGCGGGAAACGCGTCAGTCCTTCTTGTCCTTGGCGGCGTCGTCCTTGTCGGCGGCGTGCTGCTCTTCCTGTTCCTGCTTCTTGGGCGGGGCGATCTTGGCGCCCGATTGGTTCATCTGGCTCGACGAACCCGCACCCGGATTGACGCCAGCGACGGCGAAGCCGGACATCACGGCAAACACGGCAGCCAGCGCGGCTATGGAAATCGACTTCATTGTTGCTCCTCCCGATGAATTGGAAATAATTCAGCCGCCAGCGGACGGTTGTTCCCAGGATAAATCTGGACATCGGGCTACGTCAAAGTGAAAAAGGCGGGATCAGACGACCCCGCCTTCCGTCAAAACCCGGCTAACCGGTTGTTACTTCTTCTTTTCTTCCTTCTTCGGCTCTTCCTTCTTGTCGTTGGCCACGGCCATCGACGCAGCGGAAATGGCGAACACACCAACGAGGACGGCAGCGATCAGCTTCTTCATGGAATTTCTCCGGATTTGTGAGAGACATGTTTCTCCCCGATAGGGGCGACATGAAGGCTGCGGGCTCAACCTTACGCAGGGTTGACACAACTGGTTACAAATCGCGCCGCGGTCGGTCGGAGGCTTCGATTCGGCGCCATGTGCCGGGTCCCAGACCGTCGATGGACCACGGACCGACTTCAACGCGGATGAGCCGCAACGTCGGCAATCCGACGGCGGCGGTCATGCGACGAACCTGTCGATTCTTGCCCTCTGTCAGCGTGATCGCCAGCCAGGCGGTCGGGATATGGCGGCGCACGCGGATCGGTGGGTCTCGTGGCCAGAGCGGCTCGGGCTCGGGGATCTCGGCAGCGTGACAGGGCTGCGTGATGAAATCGCGCAGATCGAGACCGGACCGCAGTCGGTCGAGGGCCTCGTCGGTGGGTGTGCCTTCCACTTGCGCCCAGTAAGTCTTCGGTTGCTTGTATCGCGGGTGGGCGAGGCGAGCTTGCAGGGCACCATCGTCGGTCAGCACCAGCAGCCCTTCGCTGTCGGAGTCCAGACGGCCGGCCGGATACACGCCGGGAATCGGAATGAAATCCTTCAGGGTGCGGGTGCCGGGAGCACCCGTGAACTGGCACAGCACCCCGAAGGGCTTGTTGAACAGGACGACGCTCGCCATAGGGGAGCGACCGCGGGCGCCGTCCCGACCGTCAGCGATGCTCGTGTGCCACGACCCAGTCGTAGGCTGGCAGCGTCAGGAACTCGGCGAAGTCTTCGGCCAGGGTCAGCTGCTCGAACATCTTCGCTCCCTCTTCGTATTTGCCGGCGGCATAGCCCTTGTCGCCAAGCATTTCCTTCACTTTCGTGAGTTCCTGCGGAACGAGGCCGCTGAACAGTTCCTTCGTGACCTTGCGGCCGTCTTCCAGCACACCCTTCGGGCTGCGGATCCAGTGCCAGATCTGTGCGCGGGAGATCTCGGCGGTGGCCGCATCTTCCAACAGGTTGAAGATCGGCACGCAACCGGTGCCGGCGAGCCAGGCGCCCATGTACTGAATGCCGATGTTGATGTTGGTGCGCAGGCCTTGCTCGCTGATCGGACCTTCGGGACGGAAATCGAGCAGATCCTTCGCGGTGACCTGGACGTCGTCCCGTTGCTTGCCGATCTGGTTCGGCGTCTTCATGACCTTGTCGAAGGCTTCCTTGGCGATGGCCACCAGGCCCGGGTGGGCCACCCAGGTGCCGTCGTGGCCGGCGTC
>JAHCKV010000425.1 GCA_026125595.1 Burkholderiales bacterium
ATCGCGATGACGGCCCGCTGCAGCATGCCGCCTGACCATTGATACGGATAATCGTCGTAGCGGCGCGCCGCGTCGGGAATGCCGATGCGCTGGAACAATTCGATGCCGCGACCCCGCGCTTCGCCGCGCGACAATCCGCGATGAATCCGCAGCCCTTCCGTCACCTGGTCTCCGATCGGCCACACGGCACTGAGACTGGTCATCGGATTCTGGAACACCATACCGACGGCTGTGCCCCGGATGCGCCGCATCTGCGCTTCCGTCGCTCGCGTCAGCTCCGTTCCGTCGAACCGGATCGAGCGCGCCGTCACATGTGCCGGCGGTGTCGGCAACAACCGCAGCATCGCGCGACACAGCACGGATTTGCCGCTGCCGGATTCGCCGACCACCCCGAGCGTCTCGGCCGGTGCCACGCGCAGCGACACATGCCGATTGGCGACCACCGGCCTGCCGCGACCGTGGAACGCGACGGTGAGATCCCGCACATCGAGCAGCGCGTCTGCCGTATCGACACGCGGCCCGACCGGAGCAGCGCCGGCGTTCATCGCCGCTCACCGAAGCGCTGCGTGAGTCCGTCGCCGATCAGTGCCAGGCCGATGCCGGTCACGACGATGGCGAGACCCGGCAGCGTGCTGATCCACCACGCGTTCACCATGAAATCCTTGCCCTCCGCCACCATCGCG
This sequence comes from Burkholderiales bacterium, assembly GCA_026125595.1. GTDB lineage: Bacteria > Pseudomonadota > Gammaproteobacteria > Burkholderiales. Next base: position 684 of record JAHCKV010000425.1, read on the forward strand.
CCCCATTCGGCGGTCGGCGGCTGCACGCCCAGACCGAGGAAACTCAATCCCGACACCAGCAGGATGTTGAGCACGAAATCGGACATCGAGAACACCAGCGACGCGTTGAGGATGTTCGGCAGCGCATGACGAAACAGGATGCGCGGCGTCGAATAGCCCAATGTGCGCGCGGCCAGCAGATAGTCCTTCCGGCTCTCGACCACCATCTCCGCGCGCGCGAGCCTCGCGTACAGCGTCCAGCCGACCAGGAACACGGCGATGTAGATGTTCTGCGTGCCCGGCCCGAGGATCGCGAGGATCACGATGATCAGCACCAGGAACGGGAACGCCAGTGCGACATCGATCACCCGCATCAGCACCGTGTCGAACCATCCGCCGACCCACCCGGCGTAGAGCCCGAGCGCCACGCCGACCACCATCGGCACGTACGTCGTGATGAACCCGATCTGCAGGTCCACGCGGATCGCGTACAGCGTCCGCGTGAACACGTCGCGACCAAGCGCGTCGGTACCGAACCAGTGCGCGGCGCCCGGTGGCAGCAGCGCGGCGCCGTAGTCCTGATAGTACGGATCGTAGGGGGTGATCCAGGGCGCGAAGATCCCCAACAGAACGAGCACCGTCAGGATGCCGCTGCCGAGCCACAGCGACGGCGACCACTGGCCGAACGACGTCCGCAGCCGAGTGAACTTGCCGCCCGGCGCGACCGTGGCTTCAGGCACGGGCCCTCCGGTCGATGCAGGCGTTGGACAGGTCGGCCAGCAGGTTCACGACGACCACGATGACGGCGAACACCAGCGTCAGGCCCTGGATCACCGGGTAGTCGCGCGTCGACACCGCGTGGACCAGCAACGACCCGAGCCCCGCGATCGAGAACACGCTCTCCAGCACCACGGTACCGCTGACCAGCCAGCCGACGTTGACCGCGAGGATGGTGACGACGGGAATCAATGCGCCCCGCAGTACGTACTTGAACAGGATGCGGCTTTCGCTCAAGCCCTTGGCTCGCGCGACTTCGATGTGGTCGGCGGCCATTACGTCCAGCATCGCGGTGCGCAGCGACTGGATCAACAGCGGCGCGAGGAACAGCGCGACCGAAAGCGCCGGCAGGAACAGATGCCGCAGGTGACCACCGAAATCGCGACCGTATCCGGAGATCGGAAACCATTTCAGCTGCAGGCCGAAGAACAGGATCAGCAGCAGGCCGATCCAGAACGACGGCATCGCGAAACTGATGGTGCCGCCGATGCGGATCGCATGATCGGGAAACCGGTCGCGGTACTTCGCCGCCACCATCGCCAGCGGCACCGCCGCCAGCACCGACAACAAAGCGCCGTAGATCAGCAGGAACACGGATGGGCCGATGCGATCACCGACGATTCGCGAGACCGGCGCCTTCTGCACGATGGACTGTCCGAGATCCCCGGTGACCGCTCTGACGACGAACCGACCGTACTGTTCGAGTAGCGGCCGATCCATGCCCAGTTGCCGATAGATCTCGGCCGCCGCCGCGTCGCTGACGCGTCCCTGCGTCATGATCCGGATCGGATCGCCCGGCACCAGCTGGATGCACAGGAATGCGATCAGCGTGATGCCCAGCAATACCGGCACCGTCTGCAGCAATCGCAGTCCGATGAAGCGGAAAACCCACATGGAGATGGTCCGTCGGCAGGCGCGCGGCGGATACCCGCCGCGGCGTCCCGGTCGCTCTTCGCGCTACTTGCTGCTCCAGACGTCCTTCAGCCACCACCAACCCGTGGCGGCATTGCGCCACCCATGCACATGGTCGTGGTGTGCGTTCATCGCCGGCGTGAAGTTCAGCGGCACGCTGTAGCCTTCGTGGTACACGATCTCCTGCACCTTCGCGTAGAGCGCCGCACGCTCCGCCTTGTCGCCCGCCTGGCGCGCCTGTGCCAGCAGCTTCGGCACTTCGGTATTGCGATAGTTGGAGAAGAAGCCCTTCGTGCTGCCGTTCATGTCCGCCTGCAACGTCGCCAGCTCGTCGGTGTCGTTGATGTCGCTGGTGATGTAGCTGACGTAGGCCTGGAAGTCACCCTTGGTGGTCATGTCGAACGCCGTGCCGACGTCGTACTCGACGATCTCCACCTTGAGCCCGGCTTCGGTCCAGCCCTGCTGCAGGATCGTCGCGACCTGTTTGCTCGGTGCGTTGCCGGTATCGACCATCAACTTGATGGTCTGCCCCTTGTAACCGCCCGCCTTGACCAGTTCCTTCGCCTTCTCGATGTCGTATGGAATCACCTCGACGTCATCGGAATGGAAGTTGACCTTCGGCATGTACGAGTTGGGAATCACGCCGTGGCCGAAGAAGACGAGCTTCATGATGGCGTCGCGATTGGCCGCGTGATTCAACGCCAGCCGGATCTCCTTCTTGTCCAGCGGCTTGGCCTTGTGGTTCAGGTAGACGTAGTCGAGCCGGAAGATCGGTGCCTCCTCGAGCTTGACGCCGCTGAATGCGGTCACCGAATCGGCCTGGTTGAACGGCACGTTCGAGATCACGTCGAAGTCGCCGTTCTTGAGCCCCAGTACTCGCGCATTGCTGTCGGGAATATAGCGAACTTCCACCGTGTCCAGATACGGCAGCGGTTGACCGTCCTCCCCCTTGTCCCAGTAGTCGGGCGTCTTCTGCAGCACGACCTTCGTGCCCTTCGCATACTCGGCCACCGTGAAGGCACCGACGCAGACGGGCTTCTGTCCGAAGCTGTCGGCGCTCGCTTCGTAGGCCGCCTTCGACACGATGCCCGCCGAATAGACCGACAACGCGGACAGGATCGGCGCGTACGGTTGCTTCAATGTGATCTTGACCGTGTGCGGGTCGACGGCCTCCATCGACTTGATCGGGTCGAACAGGAACCCGACCGGTGCGGATTCGGCCGA
>JAHCKV010000426.1 GCA_026125595.1 Burkholderiales bacterium
CCGGCCACTCGCCGTGTCGATGCAGGGCCTGCGCCGTCAGCAGCCATGCCATCAACAGACCCTGACCGCAGCCGAGATCGAGGAGCCGCACGTCGGACGGGATCAGATCGCGTGCGAAGACGGCGCCGAAGACCGGATCGGCGGCGAGCTTGCCGCGGGCGAAGTGCCACGCGAACCGGCCTGCGTTTCGATAGGACAGGGCGGTGGCCGCGATCAGCGCACGCTGCGCGGCCCGCCGCGTCATCGGGTGGCTTGCTGCAACGTGACCGGCCGCAGATCGCGTTGCCGCAATGCGTCGAGCAGTACCGGCAATACGTCGAGGATGACGGCCTTGCCGGCAGGGGTCCGCGCGGCGTGGCCATCGTGCAGCAGCAGGATGTCGCCGGCGCGCAACCGATGCAGCAGCCGCGCCGACACGCGGTGGGGGTCCCGGCTGACCGTGTCGAAGCCGCGACGGGTCCAACTGGCGAGCTGCAGATCGAGCGCGTGCAGCACCGGATCGAGCATCGGGTTGCGCAGGCCCGCCGGTGCGCGAAAGAAGCGTGGACGACGGCCGCTGAGTTCGGACAGCGTGTGCTGCGCGCTTTCGATCTCGCGCCGGAATCCGCGCAGGCCTTGCAGCGAGAAATCGTGATGGTGATGCTGGCTGTGATTCTCGACATCGTGGCCGCGCTCGGCGATCGCGCGGGTCCATCGCGGATGGGCGCGGGCCTGCGTGCCGATGCAGAAGAAACTGGCTTTGGCGTCGTACGCATCGAGCAGATCGAGCACGTGCGGCGTCACGTCCGGATCGGGGCCGTCGTCGATCGTGATGGCGACTTCACCACGCGCCGCGGCGGTTTCCGGCAGACGGCGCAGATTGGGTCCCAGCAGCGTGCTGCGTGGCCACAGTCCTGCCGCTGTGAGGATCGCGTGATCGATCGCGACTGCGCCCAACGTCCACGGCCACAGCGCCGGCGCCGCGGTCGTCGCGATCAACGCGCCGACGTGCAGGCCGCCGGAGGCCAGCAAGCCGGGAGACGGCCGCCAGCGGGACGTGGTCTTCACCGCGAAGCACGCGGCGCGACGCTGCGGCGGAACGCGCGCATGCCTTCGAAGATCGACACATGCTCGAACCACGGGAAGCGGCGGCGCCGCACGGCGTACTCCACGATGAACATCAGCGCGATCGCCGGTGCCGTGCCGAGATTGACGAAGGCCGACCAGATCGCGCGGGGGGCGAGACCGAACAACAGCATCGCCGTGCCCGCCATCGCGACGAAGAACACCGTCCAGGCGACAGTCACCTGGCGGGTGTAGCGTTCGATGGCGGCCGGCAATGGGCCGTGCACACGACGCGCCAGCTGCGTGACCAGCGCTTCGCCGCCGTCGCGCAGCGAAAGGCCGAACAGCGCGGCCAGTGCGATTTGCACGCCCCCATACTCGACCAGGTAGAACGCGGCCGGATCGAGCGCGTCCGGCGGCGGCATCAGCATCGCCGTGGCGACGATGCCGATGCCGACACCGATCGACAGTGCACGCCAGCGACTGCGCCAGGCCACGATCACGACACACGACACGATCGGGACGACGGCGAACACGGCGGCCGCCGGCGAGTTGCCGCGTGTCGAAAACGCGGCGTGGGCCGCGAGGGCCCAGCACAGCGCCGCCACGGCGACGGCGATCGCGCGGATGCCGTCGCGCACGTCAGATCCAGGCTTCGTCGAGCAGCGCCCGGTATTCGGCCACGGTGGGCTTGCGCGGCGTGGTGCCGTGGCTGTGATCCTTCGGCGCCGCCGCCGCGATGCTGTCCAGCGCGTCCCGCGGCACGGCCATCGCCCGCAGTCCCGGCGGCAGCTCGAGGCGGGTGTTGAGGTCCATGATCGCTTCGGCGACGTCCGCGTCCGCGGGCAGGCCCATCGCGACCGCCAGCCGCGACAGCTTGTCGCCGACGGCCGGCGCGTTGAAGCGCAGCACCGCCGGCAGCAGCACGGCATTGAGCGTGCCGTGATGCAGTTTCAGATCGTGCAGCGCGCCCAGCGGGTGGGACAGCGCGTGCACGGCGCCCAGACCCTTCTGGAACGCGAGGGCGCCCTCCATCGCGGCCATCATCATGTTCCATCGGGCGTCGCGATCACGGCCGTCCGCGGTGGCGCGTTCGATGTGGGCCATCGCACGGCCCAGGCCGTCGAGTGCAATGGCTTCGGCCGGCGGATTCACCAGCGGCGACAGGAACGTTTCGATGCAGTGCGCGATCGCGTCCATGCCGGTGGCGGCCGTGAGCCCGGCCGGCAGACCGAATGTCAGTTCGGGATCGCAGATCGCCACTTTCGGCAGCAGATGCGGCGACAGGAAACCGAGCTTGCGACCGTCGTCGCAGACGATGATGGAGCCGCGTCCCACTTCACTGCCGGTGCCGGCGGTGGTGGGGATCGCGATCAGCGGCGCCACCGCCGCGGTGATCTTCGGACCGCCCCCTTCGACCACGGCGTACTGGCCGAACGGTTCCGGGTGCGTGGCCATCAGCGCGACGGCCTTGCCCAGGTCGATGGACGACCCGCCGCCGATCGCGATGATGCCGTCCGCGTTCGCGCTGCGGTACTGCGCGAGCGCCAGTCGCGCTGCGGCTTCGGTCGGATTCGGCGGTGTGCCGTCGAACACTTCGAAGCCGAGCGACGGGTCGAGCGCGGTCTGCAGCCGGTCGAGCAGACCGGAGGCCCGGATGCCGCGGTCGGTGACGATCAGCGGTCGCTGGATGCCGAGTCGCTTGCACTCGGCCGAGGCCTGCTGGATGGCGCCGAAATCGAACTGCACGGTGGTCAGGTACTGAATGGTGGGCATGACGTCTCTCGTGGCCGGTGGGAATCTTGCGCAGCTCGAATTATTGCATCGGTGCCGCGCGATATCGCGCCTTCTCCGTGCATCCGGGTCGCGATTCTCGTCGCATCGCACCATGCATGGATCGAGATTCCCGGGAACCGGTCCGGCATCATGCGGACCAAGCTTCGGTTCGGTCGGCCGCCGGTCCGCCGAGAACGAACGCCATAACAACAGCAGGGAGAGACCAGATGAAAGCACGCGCACGTCGCGGGGCGGGGGCCGCTCGTCGGCAGTTTCTGAAAGGGGCCGTGGGGGCCGGAGGTGCTGCGGCACTGGCGGTTTCCGCGGGATGCGGGCTCGGCGGCAGTGGTCAGCCGGCGGCTGGCGAGGGCGGTGTCACCGCCCAGGGACCGCGCCTCGATTTGCGCTTTCAGGCTGGTTTCTCGTCGAAGGATCCGTTCTTCGAAATCGCCCACGACTACATCACCACGGTGGGAGATCTGACCGGCGGAAACGTGCAGATCGAGCTGTTGCCCGCCGGTGCGGTGGTCGGTGCGTTCGACATGGCTGACGCGGTGCACAAGGGCATTCTCGACGGTTGCGTGGCCGTGCCGTCGTTCTGGTACGGCAAGGACAATTCGCTGTCGCTGTTCGGCACCGGACCCGCGCTCGGTCAGGATGCCAACACGCTGCTCGCGTGGGTCGAGTATGGCGGCGGCAGGGCACTGTACGACGAGCTGTACCGGGACGTCCTGAAGCTCGACGTGATGGGCT
>JAHCKV010000427.1 GCA_026125595.1 Burkholderiales bacterium
TCGGCGGCAGTGGTCCACCGGTGTGAGGATGGGTTCGACGGGCTTGGTCATGGCGAATGGGCTCCGGCGTGGCTCCCGCGCAATCGCGGATCGACCGCGTGGTACAGCAGATCCACGGCGAGGTTGATGAGGACGAAGAACAGGGCGATCAGGCACAGATAGGCCGCCATCACCGGCACGTCGGCGAACATCACCGACTGGATGAACAGCAGACCCATGCCCGGCCATTGGAACACGGTCTCGGTGATGATGGCGAACGCGATGATCGAACCGAGCTGCAACCCGGTGACGGTGATGACGGGCACGAGCGTGTTGCGCAGCGCATGCCGGAAGTGCACGACGCGGTCGGACAGTCCGCGCGAGCGAGCGAAGCGGATGTAATCGGCGCGCAGCACTTCGAGCATCTCGGCTCGGGTCAGCCGCAGGATCAGTGTCATCTGGAACAACCCGAGCGTCACGGCGGGCAGCACCAGCGCCTTCACGCCGGACACCGTCAGAAGGCCGGTACTCCAACCGCCGATCAGCACCGTGTCGCCGCGGCCGAACGACGGCAGCCAGCCCAGCGTCACGGCGAACACGAGGATCAGCAGGATGCCGGTCAGGAACGTCGGCAGCGACACGCCGACCAGCGACACGACGAGCACCGCCTGACTGATCCACGATCGCGGCTTCAGTGCGGTCAGCACGCCCAACGGAATGCCGGCGGCTATCGCGAACACCGCCGCGGCCAGAGCCAGTTCCAGCGTGGCGGGCAGACGTTCGGCGAACAGCGTGGAGACCGGCCGCAACTGCCGCAGCGAGAAGCCGAAATCGCCCTGCAGCGCGCGACCGACGAAGCGGGCGTATTGGACCGGGAAGGGTTGGTCGAGCCCGAGAGCATGACTCATCTCGGCGCGATCTTCGGGCGTCGCGTCCTGGCCGAGCATGAACACCACCGGGTCGCCGACGAAGCGGAACAGCGAGAACGCGATGAAGCCGACCACCAGCATCACGATCGCAGCCTGCACGAGCCGTCTCAGTACGAATGCGACCATCGGGTAGGCAGTCGGCGAATGCGGCGCCGTCGGGGAAAGACGGGTTCGATCCTGCCCAACCGCCCGCGGAGCGTCAATCCGCGCCCCGCGGTGGCGCATGGGGCCGTGCTAGCATCGCGCTGTCTTCCGCAGCCCCGAACCAGCCGTGATCGCGCTCACTCTCAACGGCGAAGCCCGTACCTTCCCGGCGCCGCTGACCGTCGCGCAACTGCTCGACCGTCTCGACCTCGCCGGCAAGCGCATCGCCCTCGAACGCAACGGCGAGATCGTGCCGCGCAGCCGCTACGCCGAGACATCGCTGGTCGAAGGCGACGATCTCGAGATCGTCGTGGCTGTCGGCGGCGGCTGAACGCCCCCGTCAGCGCGGCGCCTTCCGCGGCCGCATGTCGCGCGGCCCGTGAGGCGATCACCCGACCCGATAGCGCTGCACCATCTCGTCGATCCACGCGAGGCCCGAGCCGGGCCTCTCCGTCGGCACGACCCGGCCGTTCTCGACGTTCAGCGGCGTCTGCAGCAGGGGTTCGATCCAGTCGACGTACTCGAGCCAATGGGCCGTCGGCGTCGCTGCCATCAGGTGTGCCGACACCTCCGGAAACAGATGCGAGGACATCTCCAGGTCGTTCGCGGCCGCCAGTGCCGCCGCCTCGATCCATCCCGACACGCCGCCGATGCGCTCGACATCGGGCATCACGAAGCTCGAGCAGTTCGCCGCCAGCGCCGCGGCCATCGCCTTCGGACCGGCGAAATTCTCGCCGAACTGCAGCGGCGTCGACAGCGCATGCCGCAACTGCGCATAGCCGGCGTAGTCGTCATGCCGGATCGGCTCTTCGATCCAGTACACGCCTTCGTTGTCCAGCATCGCGCAGCGCGTGAGCGCTTCGCGGGGCGTGAGCGCCTGGTTGTAGTCGACCATCAACGCGACATCGTCGGGGAGCGCGCGGCGCACCGCCTGCACGGCGGCCAGATCGGCTCGCCCGCTGGGACGCCCGAGGCGCATCTTGACGCCCTGGAAGCCGCCTTCGAGAAGTTCCAGCGCCTCGTCGGCCGCCGCCTGCGGATCCACCAGACCCAGTCCGTTGCTGTTGTAGACCGGCACCGGCCGCGGCGCAGCGCCCAGCAGTCGCGCCAATGGCAGTCCGGCGGCCTTGGCCAGTGCGTCCCATGCCGCCATGTCGATCGCAGCACCCGCCATCGACACGATGCCGCGCTGGCCGATGAGTCGCGAATACGCGCCGAAGCTCTTGCGCAACTCAGCGGGCACGACTTCGCGTCCACGCAGACGCGCATCGAGATCGCGCACGATCGCGGTGATCGCCTGGGCCGCCGACGGCAGATAGCAGAACAGATAGGCATGACCGACGATGCCTTCGTCGGTGTGCAGATCGACCAGCAGCAGCGGCGCTTCGCGCACCGCCTGCACGCTGGTCCACAACGCCCGGGCCATCGGCACGACCACGGCCGTTGCCGTGATGGAACGCAGCTTCAGCACCGGCGTGGCCTCAGTCATGGCGGCCTCCGGCGTGCCTCGCGAGAATGTCGAACACCGTCGTGTTCACTGGCGTCGCAATGCCCATACGCTCGCCGCGGCGGCTCACGTCGCCGCTGAGCCATTCGACTTCCAGCCGACTGCCGCGCTCGAGATCGTTGTGCATCGACGAAGTCATGCTCTCGGGCAACTGGTCGCAGAAGCGCAGACGGTCCTGCGCGAAATCGGCGGCCAGGCCGACACCTTCGGCCCGCCCCACATCCACCACCTCCTGCATCGCCGCCAGCAGCAACCGGCGCGCATGGACATCGGCACGAATCCGGCCGATCGGCGTTCGGGTCGTGGCGGTGGTGGCCGAGAGACCGACCAGGAACACGAACTTCTCCCAGATCGTGCGGGCGATGTCGTCACTGATCTGCGCATCGATACCGGAGCGGACACAGGCGTCGTGGAACTGCTGGATGCGCGCGGTGCGACGGCCGTCGTACTCGCCGAACACGAGCTTCTGCATGGTGCCGCCGTGCTCGATCACACCAGGCCGGGCGATGGTCGCGGCGATGTAGCAAACGCCCCCAACGACCGCCTTTTCGCCCAGGACGGACCGCAGCAATTCGTCATTCTGCACACCGTTCTGGAAGGAGACGACGCCGGTCCCAGGACCGACCATGGGAACGAGGGCCCTGGCCGCCGCCTCGGTGTCCCACAGCTTCACGCCGAAGATCACCAGGTCCACGCGGCCCACCGCAGCCGGATCGTCCGTGACCCGGGGCTCTTCCAGATGGATGTCCCCAAGCGCGCTCTTCACGCGCAGGCCGTCGCTTCGCATCGCCTCGAGGTGGGCGCCTCGGGCGATGAAGGTGACATCGTCACCCGCGCGCGCCAGCCGCGCGCCGAAATAGCCGCCGACGCCGCCGCTGCCCATGATCGCAATCCGCATTGGAACCTCCTCCACTTGCCTTGATCTTTTGTTGATTATATTTTCAATAATGGTGGCGTCAAATGGTTTTGTTGCTTTTATTTTCCGTGCCATAATTTCCGCCA
>JAHCKV010000428.1 GCA_026125595.1 Burkholderiales bacterium
GCCAGGATGATTGTAATACTCGCCTCACGTCACCCATGTCCATGCGCCGGCCGTTCCCCTCAGAACTTGAAGACGTGGCCGTTGGCCAGCATGCGCGGATTGAATGCGCCGGCAAACTCTTCGACTTCGGCCATCGTGATGGCGCCTTCGCCCGGCTTCAGGTGCGTCACGAAGATCCGCACCGATCGCTTCAGTTTCGCCAGTTCGGCCGCCAGTTCGTCGGGCCACAGGTGCTTCGACGCGACCGCCAGCTCACGCTCGCCGTTGCTGAACGCGGTCTCGATGATGACGTAGCGCAGATTCTCGATCCGGTTGACCGTGTCCCAAAGGGCGTCGCAGGTGCTGGTATCACCGGTGAACACCAGACTCGCCTCGCCGCTGTCGAGTTGATAGCCGACGGCCGGGACCGTGTGGCAGGCTGGCACCGCCGTGATGCGGCGACCCCCCAGATCGACGACCTCGCCCAGCTTCAGCGGTGCGAACCGCATGAATGGCCGGTTCTCGTCGGGAATCTTCGTGAAGTCCGGCCAGATCTGCCAGTTGAAGATGTGGTCGCGGATGATCTGCAGCGTCTCTTCGGTCGCGTGCACGACGAGTGGTCGTGTCCGCATGCCACCCACGGTGTCGACCAGGAACGGCAGCATCGCCAGATGATCCAGATGCGAGTGGGTCAGGAACACGTGGTCGATCAACTGCAGTTCCGCCAGCGTCAGATCACCGACACCGGTCCCCGCATCGATCAGCACGTCCTGGTCGAGCAGCATGGACGTGGTGCGGAGGTTGCCGCCGATCCCACCGCTACAGCCGAGCACGCGCAGGAGCATGGTCACTTGCTCTCGAAATCGTAGACACCGTCCCATCCGGACGGAAGATCCTTCCCGCGCAGTTCGGCGATGCGTTCGAGATAGGCGATGTAGAGACCCCGACCCGGATCGGCCCGCTGCAGGTTGATCCACTGCAACTCCGCCTTGTCCCAGTCGCGGGCGCGGTAGAACTTCAGGGCCTGCTGATGCAGCTTGATCTGATCGAGCCTGTCCTTCGGCACTTCCGATTGCAGGCCCAGCGGCTCGAAGATCGCGACCGGAGCATCCTTGCCCTTGACCCGTACCCGATCGAGTTCGATGAACACGACATCGGGAACCAGGGCCTTGGTGGCTTCGCCGACGATCATGCCGACGCGGTATTTCTTCGAAAGGCCTTCCAGCCGGGATGCCAGATTCACCGTATCCCCCATCACCGTATAGGCCACGCGGACTTCGGACCCCATGTTGCCGACGGTCATCGGTCCCGAATTGACGCCGACACCGATCGACAGCGGAGGCCAGCCCTTGCCCCTGAACTCGGCGTTGAGCGGTTCCAGGGCCTTCAGCATGTCGAGGCCCGCGAGCACCGCGTTGCGGGCATGGTCGGCATCGGTGATCGGGGCGCCCCAGAACGCCATGATGGCATCACCCATGTATTTGTCGATGGTGCCGCGATGTCCGTGGATGACGCGGGTCATCGGCGTGAGGTATTCGTTCATCAACCGCTGCAGGATCTGCGGTTCGAGCGATTCCGAGATGGTCGTGAACCCGCGCACATCGGTGAACAGCACCGTCATCTCCCGGGCCTCGCTTTCCATCGAGAAACGTTCCGGATGACGACTCATCTCGTCCACCAGTTCGGGGGGAACGTACTGACCGAACCGGTCCGAGATCTGTCGTTTGGCGAGCGTTTCGACGAAGTAGCCGTAGGTCATGTTGAAAGCGTAGAGCAGAACCACCATAAGCAACCCCGATGCCATCGGCAGCACGAGATTGCCCTGACTCCACACCAGCAGATTCAGGCCGAACACGCCGCCGAGCACGGCCAGCGTCAGCACCGTGGCCCGCAGCGGCGTCAGGAATGCGAAGCAGACGGCGAGCAGCACACCCGCCACGGCCAGCAACACGACTTCGGCACCCAGTACGTAGGGGGGCTTCTGCTTGATCGTGCCGTCCAACATGCCGGCGATCAGGTTCGCATGGATTTCCACCCCCGGGTACACCGTACCGACCGGCGTGGACCGCAGATCCTGCAGCCCGGGCGCGGTCGTGCCGACGAGCACGATGCGATCCTTCAGCGTCTCGGGCGGCACCCGTTCGTGCAGCACGTCGGACGCCGACACGTACGGAAAGCTGTGGTGGCCGCCGCGATACGGCACCAGCGCGTTGACCCGTTCGTCGACCGGAATCCGCAGCGGACCGGCCTCCAGCCATTCGAGACCGGGATAGTTGCGATTGAACAACGCCTCGGACGGATAGCCCGGTTTCACCTGCGGTGAATCGAGCAGCAGCCGCACGACGGCCAGCGCGAGCGGTTCGTAGTACGCCCCCTTGTACTCCGCCAGCATGGGCACTGCCCGATGCACACCGTCCACGTCGGTCCACGGCGTGAAGTGCCCGGCACCCGCGGCCGCCGTCTGCAGTTCGGGCAGATTCCCGCCATAGCCCGGAAACTGCACGAACGCGATATTGCGACCCTTGAACGTACCAGCTGGCAGCACCGGCGGGGGCAGCGCACCGATGTCGAGCCCCACGGTCTGCGTGAAGTAGTAGCCGAGGACCACCGGCCGGCCGCGGATCCGCTCCGCGAAGATGCGGTCGAACTCCAGCCGCGGCGCCAACGTTTGCAGGGCGCCCTGGTAACCCGCGTTGTCCTTCAACTCGGTCTCGGCCAACTGCCGGAGCACACCGAGTCCGGAGCTCTGGTCCCGCTCGGCGAACACCACGTCGAATCCCACGACCCGGACGCCGTAGCGATCGACCAGCGCACCGACCAGATCCGCAACACGATCGCGACGCCACGGCCAATGGCCCTCTTCGGCCAGACTCTTTTCGTCGATGTCGACGATGACGATCCGCGGATCGACGGTACGCGGCATCGTGACCAGCAACCGGACGTCATATGCGAACGCTTCGAGGCGATCGATTACGTCGAATCGCACTGCGCGCGCACCATGCAGCAGGAACACGGCCACGACCGCCAGCCCGAGCAGCATGCGCACCACGTGCTTGTTCAAGGAACTCCCCCGTAGACGGTTGCGGCGTCGCCGGCCGCGCCGCATCCCGATTCGGCGCCGACCTCTTCGCAGGGGTCACCGCGCTGCCGGACCCTGCCGTCGGACCGATGTACCGCGCTCAGGGTCGGACCGACGCCGGGGCGCCGGTCCGGCCGTGCCCGACCGTTACACCGCGGGCCGGTAGAAGAACTCCATCTTCACGCCCGCGAGTTCGATCACGTCGTGATCGTTCAGCATATGCGCTTGCGCATCGAGCGCCTTGCCGTTCACCACCGGAAAGTTCGCGCCTTCCACGTGTGTGATGAAGAATCCCTGCGGGCGCTTGGCGATCACGGCCACCTGCACGCCGGGCTTGCCCAGCGTCGTGAGCGCCTTGGTGAGCGCCAGTTCCTTGCCGGCATTGGGTCCGGACAGGATCTGGATGACACCGATGGTCGTGCCCGTGACGGCAGGCGTCGGGGTCGGAGCCGGTGCCGGCGGAATCGGGGCCGACGGTGCCGCCGCAGG
>JAHCKV010000429.1 GCA_026125595.1 Burkholderiales bacterium
TCGACGTTGGCGACCACGAAGCCGCTGCTGGCGCCGGTCAGGGTGAGATGCCGCAAGGTGACATCGTCTGCGCCGGCCATCTCGATGACGAAGGCCGTGCCGGCGGTATTGCCGCGATTGAGCACGGTGGCATGCCCGGACTGCTGTGCTCCCTGGATCGTGACACCGGAATCCTGGGCGTCGAGCAGGATGTTGGTGGTCAGGCTGTAGACACCGGTATCGACGTAGATGATGTCGTTGGCGTCCAGGTCGTAGGCCCGCAGCAGGGCCGCCAATGACGCCATCGGTGTCGCGGCGGTCTTGCCGTCGTTGGCATTGTTGCCGACCGCCGTGGTGTATTCGTCACCGGCCGTGGAATTGTCATTGACGAAATAGGCCGTGCCGGCATTGGCGAGCTGGAACGGCTCGTCGGAGACGTCGTTCACCGTCACGGCACCGGCATGGGCCGTGGCGCGGATCAGCGCGTTGCCGGTCAGCGGTCCGGCCGACCAGTCGAAACTGCCACGCCCGTACGCGTCGACGGCGAGCCCGCTTGCGATGGCGTTCCAGGTGCCGCCGCCATCGATGGAATAGGCAAGATCGACCGTCGGATTCGCCACGCCGCCGGCATTGGCCCGCAACACCTCGATGCCGGAGATCATGGCACCGCCCTGGCCCAGCTTGTTGATCAGATCGAGGTCGATGCCTCCGCCACCACTGGCCGTCACGTCGAAGCGCAACGTCACGGCACGGTTGACGGCACCGGCGAGGGCGCGGACATCGACGTCCGCCCGCACGGTCGCGCCCTGCAGCGCGATGTCGAACACCCGCTGGCCAACGGTGTTGAGGGTCGGCTCGATGAAGTGCAGCACGATCTCGTAGTCGCCGTCAGCCACCGGCAGCAGATACGACAGCGCGCGGCCGGCGCCACCGTCGACATAGCTGATGCTGCGATACACGTCGGCCGGCGCCGGGTTGGTCACTCCGCTCAGATCGATGGCGGTCGCTGCCGCAATGGTCGTGGTGCGCAGCGGGCTGACGGTCGAGGACACGCCGCTCTGGGGCGCCCAGTAGCCGATCTGGCCGCCGGCGTTCATCAACAGCACCGGATCGAACAAGCCGAGGCCGGCGGTGCGATAGTCGATCACGACCGACTGCCCGACCTCGAACTTCTCCAGCCCGTTGGGATTCACGACCTGAACCATTCGCGCGGGACTCTGGGCCGCTTCCGGGGTGTTGCCGTAGGCACCGAGATCGACGCGCCCGCCGTTGCTGGCAGGCTCGCTGTCGTAACGGCTGGTGGGATCGCCGCGATCGACGGCGACGCTGCCGGCGTCCAGGTGGAAATCGTCATCCACGCCGTGGTCGCCCTGGATGCGCTGGATCCGCACTGCATCGGCAACGATCCGGCTGGACGCGTTGCCGCCGGCGTTGCTCACTTCCACGACCAGCTGGCCGTTGCGGATCTCCACGGTCTCCAGCGATTCCCAGCTCACGCCGTCGCCGTCGGTGAAGTCGTTGAGGACATCGCCCTGGTAGCGCGAAGCCTGCGCCGTCACGTTGGCCACGTCGACGACGCCGTCGTAGATCCGGTAGTTGGTCGTCGTCGGCGAAAGCCCCTGACCCGTCGGCCACCGCACTGCGATCTGATAGGTGCCGTCTTCCAGGCCACCGAAGGTCCAGCGGGCGACGCTGCTGCCGTCGCCACCGCCGGGAATCCAGTGGATGTCGTTGTCGGTGGCCGTGTTGTAGATGGTGCGTTCCAGCGGCGTCGCCGTGTAGGGCGGCGGTCCGGGTTCATTGGTCCGCCCGAGGCGCTCTTCCCATGCTCCCACCACCGAGAATCCGCCGTTGCCGCTGTCGATCACCGTCGCACTGCCGATGGCGATGGTGCCGTAGCCCCGGATACCGTCGGCACCGGCGGGGTCGAGGAATTCGGGATCGGCCACGACGCTCTCGCCGTCGTGGCCAATTTCGTAGAACCAGTCGGCGCGGGTGGAAAAGTCGCGGTCTTCCCAGTAGCCGAGTCGCGCACCGCCGGTCAGGCGGAACAGGTTGTAGTCGCTGACGAACCCGACCTGAGCGTTGGACGGAACGTAGATCGCATACCCCGCGCCCACTTCCAGGATGTTGTTGCGGATGAGAACGTTGGTGCCGCTGTTGGCGACGCGGATCGCATCGCCGGTCGGTTGAACGACGGTGTTGTTGAAGATTCCGTCGAGACTGCTGTCGCGATAGCCACTGGTGACGATGCCGGCGACGACGTTGTCGTAGACCAGGTTGTTGGCGACCCTCGACTGGCTCTCGCTGATGCCGACGTTGTTGCGATAGACGATGTTGCCTTCGGCCGTGCCGCCGCCGCTGCCGCCCAGTTCGATACCGCTGGCCGCGTTGGCGTAAATCCGGTTGTCGCGACCGACACCACCGACGCTGAGCGTCAGACCGTCACCGGCATTGCGATAGATCTCGTTGCCGATGGCGAGGCCGCTCGAGCTGTAGATGTAGATGCCGTAGCTGCCGCCGTTGCCGTAGACCTTGTTGCCGTCCACCAGCACCCAGTAGCTGCCGGCAATCCCGACGCCCGATTGATCGTGAACGGTGTTGCCGGAGATCTCGATGCGGGCGGCGGCGCCGTTGTTGCTCGCACTGATACCGTTGGCATTGCCCCAGACGTGGTTGCCGACGGCCCGGGCGCCCGAACCATCGACGGAGATGCCCCACGCGCCGTTGCCATAAATCTCGTTGTCCGTTATCCGGGCATCGGCGTTGCCGCCGGCGATGTAGATGCCGGTCTGGCTGTTGCCGGTGATCCACGAGCCTTCGATGGTGAAATCGTCGCTGCCGACGCCATTGGCCGCATACACGCCGTAGTAACCGCCGCGGATCAGCAGGCTGCGCAAGGTCACGTCGTCGGCACCGTTCAACTGGAACACGTAGGCGGTGCTGGCGGTGTTGCCGCGGTTGATGACGGCCTGGCGGCCTTCGAGGGTCGGCCCTTCGATCGTCACGCCCGAGTCCTGCGCGTCCAGCACGATGTTCGCCGTCAGGTTGTAGACGCCGGTATCGACGCGGATCAGATCCCCGTCGTCGAGATCGTAGGCTTCGAGAATGCCGCGAATCGTGGCCTTCGGCGTCGCGGCCGTCAGGCCGTCGTTGGCATCGTCACCGATCGCCGTGGTGTATTGATCACCGTCGAGCGATCCGTCGTTGACGTAGAAGACGTTGATGGGCGGCGTGACGCTGAATGTCGCGTTGGATTGATCGGCGATGGACGGCGCGTCGACCGAGCTCACGCGGATCAGGTAGCGCTCGCCCACCGCGAAGATGGCCGGATCCACCGACCACAGGTAGCTGCCGTCGTTGATCTCGTTGGCGGAGAGGGTCTGCCACGACGGCCCGCCGGTGGACGACGAATACTCGATGGTCACGTTGCCGCCGAAGCCGGTGGAGCGCCAGCGGATCTCGTAGCTGGTGTCCTGCGGAACCGATTCGCCGCCGTTGGGCGTGATGACCAGCAGGAACTGCGCGGGGCTCTTCGATGCCTGCGCCGTGTTGCCGTAAG
>JAHCKV010000043.1 GCA_026125595.1 Burkholderiales bacterium
GAGGCATGGGCGCCGATCCTCGCGGCCCACGCGCCGATCACGCGGATCCTCGTCACGCACTATCACCCCGACCACGTCGGCCTCGCCGGCTGGCTGTCGCAGTACACCGACGGCGGCATCTGGATGACCGAGGCCGAGTACCTGACGGCGCACGCCGTGTGGGACGACGCGGCCGGTTACGGCGCCGATGCGCTGGCCCGTCTGTTCACGGCCCACGGGCTCGACGCCGACAATGTCGCGGCCGTCAGCACCCGCGGCAATGGCTACCGGCGCTCGGTCGCACCGGTGCCCACGACATTCCACCGCATCACCCACGGCGACACGCTCGATGTCGGGGGCCGCGCGTGGAATGTGATCGTCGGACACGGCCATGCGCCGGAACACGCGTCGCTGCATTGCGCCGAACTCGGTGTGGTGATTTCCGGCGACATGCTGCTGCCGCGCATCAGCACCAACACCAGCGTATGGGCGACGGAACCCGAAGGCGATCCGGTCGGTCAGTTCCTGCGATCCATCCGGGCGTACAACGCATTGCCGGCGGATACGCTCGTGCTGCCGTCCCACGGCCTGCCGTTCCGCGGCGCGCACGCGCGGGTCGCGGCGCTCGAAACCCATCACGCGGATCGGCTGGCCGAG
Source organism: Burkholderiales bacterium (assembly GCA_026125595.1). GTDB lineage: Bacteria > Pseudomonadota > Gammaproteobacteria > Burkholderiales. The sequence goes on from JAHCKV010000043.1 coordinate 637, forward strand.
TTGCTCGCAGCCTGCACCGGCACACCGAAAACCGCTGCGGAGATCCTGCCGGTGCTGTTCCGACGCACGCTCGACCACCACCAGATCTATTTCGCGATGGGTGAAGCGATCGCCCACCTGAATCATCTGCTGGGTCACGAACGCCTCCAACGCCTGCTCGGCGCAGACGGCATCCATCGTTTCATCGCCCGCTGAATCCAGGACCCCCCGCCATGGCCGAAACCCCGCAGATCCCGTCGCCGCCCGATCCGGAAGCGCTGCAGAAAGAACTGGCCGAGATCGCCGAGAAATCGGCCAAGGTCGTCGCCGAGTTCATGGAGCATCCGCCGCAGGCGGACCTCGCCCGCAGCATCGAAGAACTGGGGCTGGGCGAAGCGTTCGGCGCCCTCGGCACAAAGCTGCTGAGCGATCCGGCCCGGCTCGCCGAAGTGCAGATGCGCGCGTGGAGTGACTATCTGCAGCTGTGGAACAGCACGCTGGCGAAGTTTCGCGGAGAACCCGGAGATCCGGTGAAGCAACCCGCCAAAGGCGACAACCGGTTTCGCAACGACGCGTGGCAGCAGAACTTCGTCTTCGACTACATCAAGCAGTCGTACCTGATCGCGGCCGATCACATCCAGCGGACCGTGGCGGAAACCAGCGGCCTCGAACCGCAGGCGGCCCGCAAGGTGCGGTTCTTCACGCGTCAGATCGTCGATGCGTTGGCGCCGACCAATTTCGTCGCCACCAATCCGGAAGTGCTGAAGGCCACCGTCGAATCGGGCGGCAAGAATCTGCTCGACGGACTCAAGCACCTGCTCGGCGACCTCGATCGCGGCCACGGCAAGCTGGCGATCAGCATGACGGACCTGTCGGCGTTCGAGCTCGGCCGCAATGTCGCGACGACGCCGGGGCAGGTCGTGTTCCAGAACGACCTGATGCAACTGCTGCAGTACGACCCGGCGACACCGCGGGTCGACCGCACGCCGTTGCTGATCTGTCCGCCGTGGATCAACAAGTACTACATCCTCGACCTGCGCGCGAAGAACTCGTTCATCAAGTGGGCAACCGACCAGGGGCTCACGGTGTTCGTGATCTCGTGGGTGAACCCGGACGAACGGCACGCGGGCAAGACCTTCGACGACTACCTGCTCGAAGGGCCGGTCGCCGCCATGGATGCAGTGGAACAGGCCACCGGCGAGAAGAGCGTCAACCTGATCGGTTATTGCCTCGGCGGCACGCTGACGGCATGCCTGATGGCGTGGCTGAAGGCCCGCGGCGAGGAGAAGCGCGTCAAGAGCGTGACCTTCTTCACGACGATGATCGACTTCACCGAACCGGGCGAACTCGGGGTGTTCGTCGACGAAGGCATCGTCGACAAGCTGGAAAAGCGCATGGAGGCCCGCGGCTACCTCGAAGGGGCCGACATGGCCGGCACGTTCAACATGCTGCGCGACAACGACCTGATCTGGTCGTTCGTCGTGAACAACTACCTGCTCGGCAAGGAGCCGTTCCCGTTCGATCTGCTGTTCTGGAACTCCGACGCGACGCGGATGCCGGCGAAGATGCACACGTTCTACCTGCGGAACATGTACATCCGGAACCTGCTGGCCCAGCCGGCCGGGCTCGAAGTGGCCGGCGAGGACATCGATCTGTCGACCGTCACGGCGCCGGCCTATTTCATCTCCACCGCCGAAGACCACATCGCGCCGTGGAAATCGACGTTCGCCGGGGCATCGCTGCTGGGCGGCGACGTGCGCTTCGTGCTCGGCGGCTCCGGCCATATCGCGGGGATCGTCAATCCACCGGCCGCGCAGAAGTACCACTACTGGACCGGCGACCAGCCCGTCGGCAAGGCCGACGACTGGTTCGCCCGCGCGACCCGGCACGAAGGGTCCTGGTGGAACGATTGGGCCACGTGGATCCACGGCTTCGGCGGCGGACAGGTCGACGCGCGCATCCCGGGCAAAGGCGGGTTACCGGTCATCGAACCCGCCCCCGGGTCGTACGCGAAGGTGCGGCTCGACGCCGGGGACGCGGGTGCGAAATGCGCACCGGTGTCGGTCGCCAAGTCCCATCCCGCAGCAGTCGCTTCGGCACCGGCGCCCGTGCAGTCCAGGGCTCCGACAGCCGGACCCGCCGTTTCGGCCAGGACCACCACGCCCCCGACGCAGAAGCCGGATCCGGAACCGGCGGCGACCAAGCCGCGCAAGGCCAAAACCGACACCACGGCGACGAAGATCGCGCCGCAGCTTGCGAAACCGGCCGCCACCGCCAAATCTGCCAAGTCCCGCACGACTGCGGAGGCCGCCAAACCGACGAAGCCGGCCAAGATACGCAAGCTCGCGGCACCCGCAGAACCGGTGAAGCCGGCAAAACCCCCCAAGGCGAAAAAGCCGGCCGCGCCCGCCGCGAAATCCAAACCGGCAAAGCCCGCGAAGCCGCCGAAGACCGCGAAGCTCGCACCGGCAACAGCCGCGTCGACCGGCGCCGGTCAGGCGGCCGCCTCGATCAGCGCGCTGTTCAAGCGTGCGCAAACGCCGACAGACGACGGCAAGCCCAAGAAATCCAAGAAGAAAAAAGCCGGGAAAGGCTGAAGCGGAAGCGCTTCAGCTCAGTCGGGCCCGGAGGTCTCGCAGATAACGCAGGCCTTCGATGGCCCGGCTGCCGTACCACGAGGTCATGCCCCCATCGATCAGCGATACACGGATGTCGGCGTCCGTCGGCAGATCGGCGCGGATCTCGTCGATGTGGCGGTCGACAAAGCTGTAAGGCTCGGTCGATAACAGGACATGGTGGACGCCGGCCAGTTGCGGCGGCACCAGCTGCACGGTCGGATAGCGCGCGGGGGTCTGGGCCGGCACCGTGTCCCAGCCGACCAGGTCGAGCATCCGCGAGATGTACGTATCCCGCGAGACCGTCATCCACGGCGATTTCCAGATCAGGTACAGCACGCCTTGCCGCGGCAGGTCCGCCGTCAGCGTCCGCGTGGTCTCCAGCTCGCGTTCGAACTCGGCAGCCAGTTCCGCGGCGCGGGCTTCGCGGCCGAAGATGCCGCCCAGCAGACGGTACACGCCGAGGTTGTCCTCCGGCTGAATCGGGTGCGTGACGATCACGTGGGGCACGAACGTCGTCAGCTCCTGCACGACGTCCCGCGGGTTCTCGTCGATGTTGACAACCAGATGCGTCGGCGCCAGCTTTCGAATCTTGGCGACGTCGACGGACTTCGTGCCGCCGACCTTCGAAACCCGACGCACCAGACCCTTCGGATGGATGCAGAATCCGGTGCGGCCGACGAGATTCTCCTGCAGACCGAGGCTGAACAGCAGTTCGGTCAAGCTCGGGACGAGCGACACGATGCGCACGACGCCGGTGGCGGGTGCGTGCTCGGTGCCGATCGCGTCGATCAGTCGGCCGGCGACGAGGCCTTCGGACATGGACATGGTTCTCCTGACACCTGAACGGCGGCGGTCCTGCGCGACACGCAGTCCCTGTGCACCGATTCTAGGCAAACACCGAACAAGTATCACGTGCGCGACCGTGGCGCTCGGGTTCGAGGGCGAGGCGTCGGCGACGGCAGGGAGCGGAACTTCCTGAGGAGATGGCAACGGACACCATCGGACCCGAACGCCCGGTCCCCTCAATCTCATGTCGAACAACGGGTTGGCTCCGGCATCGCGGCCGCGCCGCAGTTCTCGTTGCCAACGCTCCCGCCTTGGTTGCCTCACCCCGCTCGCCGTCATCCATGCCGAACCCAACGTCCATCGCGAGTCTGGTTCGGTGTTTCCCCGGCCCCCGACCGACGACCGGACCTTACGTTTACGTCAACGGAAGGCGGTGCAATAATCGCCGGCCCGAAGCGCCCGGGACCCGATGGCGCCCCCGTTGCTTACCCTGCAACCTCTCACTGGATCGACCACACCCATGACCGACCTGTCGGAAGGCAAGAAACTGTCGGAGTACCGGCCCACGCAAAAAGTCCGGTTCGTAACCGCGGCATCGCTGTTCGACGGCCACGATGCGTCGATCAACATCATGCGGCGGATCCTGCAGGGCATGGGTGCCGAAGTGATCCATCTGGGCCACAACCGGTCGGTCGACGACATCGTCACGGCCGCGCTGCAGGAAGACGTGCAGGGCATCGCCGTCAGTTCCTACCAGGGCGGCCATGTCGAGTACTTCCGCTACATGATCGACCTGCTGCGCGAGCGCGGCGGCAGTCACATCCGGGTCTACGGCGGCGGCGGCGGCGTGATCGTGCCGTCGGAGATCGCCGGGCTGCACGAATACGGTGTCGCCCGGATCTTCTCGCCCGAGGACGGCCAGCGCCTCGGCCTCGCCGGCATGATCGGCGCGATGCTCGCCGAATGCGACATCGACCTGGGCGCCAAGGCACCGACGACACTGGACGGCCTGCGCGACCCCGACCCCACCCGCCGCTGGCGCGCGCTGGCGCAGCTGATCACCGGCATCGAGAACGAAGTGACGCCGGCCGCAACGATCACCGCGCTGGAAGAGGCGGCCGCGGCCACCACCGTGCCCGTGCTCGGCATCACCGGCACCGGCGGTGCCGGCAAGAGCTCCCTCACCGACGAACTGATCCGGCGCATCCGGCTCGACCAGGGCGACGCGCTGCAGATCGCCGTGATCTCCATCGATCCGTCCCGCCGCAAGTCCGGCGGCGCGTTGCTCGGCGACCGGATCCGCATGAACGCGATCCAGCCGTGGGGCAACGGCCCGCGCGTCTACATGCGCTCGCTCGCCACGCGCGAAGCGGGCTCCGAAGTGAGCCCGGCGCTGCCCGGTGCGATCGCCGCGTGCAAGGCCGCGGGCTTCGATCTGATCGTCGTGGAAACCTCCGGCATCGGCCAGGGCGACGCCGCGATCGTGTCGCACGTCGACGCGAGTCTCTACGTGATGACGCCCGAGTACGGCGCCGCGAGCCAGCTCGAGAAGATCGACATGCTGGACTTCGCCGATTTCGTCGCGATCAACAAGTTCGACCGCAAGGGCGCCCTGGACGCGCTGCGCGACGTGGCCAAGCAGGTCCAGCGCAACAAGGCCGACTTCTCGAAGTCGCCGGAGCAGATGCCGGTGTTCGGCACGATGGCGGCACGCTTCAACGACGACGGGGTCACCGCGCTGTTCCAGGCGATCCTGCCGAAGCTCGCGTCCCTCGGGCTCGACATCGGTGCGAGCCGGCTGCCCGTGGTGACGACGCGGCACTCGACCAACCAGACGCCGATCGTTCCACCGGCCCGCACGCGTTACCTCGCCGAGATCGCCGACACGGTCCGAAGCTACAAGCGTGAAGCGCTCGCACAATCGACCATTGCACGCGAACGTCAGCAACTGCGGGCCGCGAAGCGCATGCTGGCGGAAGCCGCCGTCGAGGCCGACACCGGCGCCGCGCTCGAAACGCTGGCGCGCGAACGCGAGGCGCGTCTCGATGCCCACAGCCGCAAGCTGCTCGACCAGTGGGACGATCTCCAGGCCGCATACGCGGGCGACGAATACGTCGTGAAGATCCGCGACAAGGAAATCCGGACCGCGCTGACGACGACGTCGCTGTCGGGCACGAAGATCCGCAAGGTGTCGCTGCCGCGATACGAAGACGACGGCGAGCGTCTGAAATGGCTGCTGCTGGAGAACGTGCCGGGCAGCTTCCCGTATACCGGTGGCGTGTTCGCGTTCAAGCGCGAGGGCGAAGACCCGACGCGGATGTTCGCCGGCGAGGGCGACCCGTTCCGCACCAACCGACGCTTCAAGCTGCTGTCGGAAGGCATGCCGGCGAAGCGGCTGTCCACCGCGTTCGATTCGGTCACGCTGTACGGACAGGATCCGGATCTGCGTCCCGACATCTACGGCAAGGTCGGCAACTCCGGCGTGTCGATCGCGACGCTGGACGACATGAAGGTGCTGTACAGCGGGTTCGATCTGACCAACCCCGCCACGTCGGTGTCGATGACCATCAATGGACCGGCGCCGACGATCCTCGCGATGTTCATGAACACCGCGATCGACCAGCAGCTCGACAAGTTCGAGGCCGACAACGGCCGCGCGCCCACCGACGACGAGATCGCGAAGATCCGCGCGTGGACGCTGTCGAACGTGCGCGGCACCGTGCAGGCCGACATCCTGAAGGAAGACCAGGGTCAGAACACCTGCATCTTCTCGACCGAGTTCAGCCTGAAGGTGATGGGCGATATCCAGCAGTATTTCGTCCACAACGACGTTCGCAATTTCTATTCGGTGTCGATCTCGGGCTACCACATCGCCGAAGCCGGCGCGAACCCGATCAGCCAGCTCGCATTCACGTTGTCGAACGGCTTCACGTTCGTCGAAGCCTATCTCGCGCGCGGCATGTCCATCGACGCGTTCGCGCCGAACCTGTCGTTCTTCTTCAGCAACGGCATGGATCCCGAATACAGCGTGCTGGGGCGCGTCGCGCGACGCATCTGGGGCGTTGCAATGAAGGAGAAGTACGGCGCGAACGAACGCAGCCAGAAGCTGAAGTACCACTGCCAGACTTCGGGACGCAGCCTGCACGCGCAGGAAATCGACTTCAACGACATCCGCACGACGCTGCAGGCGTTGATCGCGACCTACGACAACGCGAACAGCCTGCACACCAACGCGTTCGACGAAGCGATCACGACACCGACCGAAGATTCGGTCCGCCGCGCGATGGCGATCCAGCTGATCATCAACCGCGAATGGGGCCTGGCGAAGAACGAAAACCCGAACCAGGGCAGCTTCATCATCGAGGAGCTGACCGATCTGGTCGAAGAGGCCGTGCTGAAGGAGTTCGAGGCGATCAGCGAGCGCGGCGGCGTGCTCGGCGCGATGGAGCTGGGCTACCAGCGCGGCAAGATCCAGGAAGAGTCGATGCACTACGAGCACCTGAAGCACACCGGCGAATACCCGATCATCGGTGTCAACACGTTCCGCAATCCGAAGGGCGACACGACGCTGTCGACGGTCGAACTGGCACGCTCGACCGAAGAGGAAAAGCAGAATCAGTTGAAGCGGCTGCAGCAGTTCCACGCGGACCACGCGGCGGAATCGGCCGCGATGCAGGAACGCCTGAAACAGGCCGTGATCGCCAACGACAACGTGTTCGCCGTGCTGATGGACGCCGTGCGCTGCTGTTCGCTCGGTCAGATCACGTCGGCGCTGTTCGAGGTGGGCGGGCAGTACCGCCGGAACATGTGACGCAGCGACCGCGGCCGTCACCGGCCGCGGTCACTCTTTCACGGTCTGGCGACGGCCGCCGGCGTCGACTTGCCGGACGACACGAGATTCCACGTCCGCTCGTAGGTTTCCTGCACGACGAACGCATCGAAGCTGGCGCGATGCCGTCGATGCCCGATCCCGTGCAGCACGGCGTCTTTCGTCGCGTGCCAGATCTCCATCTGCGGTTCGGACAAAATCATCTCGATGTCGCTGAAGTAGAACTCGCAGTGCATGCCGGCCGCGTAGAACAGCCGGTCGAGCCAGGGCTTGTCGACCACCCAGCCATCGCTGAACACCGTTTGCGCCCGCAGCATCCCGTTCAACGTCGACGCGACTTCCTGCACCGGTTTGCCGTGGGACCACAGCAGGTCTCTCGACAGATGGTGGATCCGTTCCGCGCCTTCGTCCCAGTGAGTCCACTCGGGGCGGGGCTGGATCAGTGAACAGTACTTGCGGCCGTCGTTCAACACGACACCGATCTCGATGGGATAGCTCTCGGCCCCGAAACCGGAGGCTTCGATGTCGATGATGATGGGAGGATGGGGCCGGGCCATACCGCGAATATAGCAAGACATCGATCGACTCCGGTCCCCGACCCCGTTCTACCAATCGGGAACAAGCAACTTCGGTAATTGAATTGGCGGTCCTGGCGAATCGTCTGGACAATTGAACTGTCCATTCATGCCATCGGAGATCGACCATGTCCGTCCTGCTGCAGGTGAATTTCGTCCCGAGCGAGAAGCAGAAGAAGCAGACTCCCGCGGAAAAGGCGGAGGCGGCGAAGTTCATCGCCGGTCAGCCAGGCCTGCAGTGGAAGGTCTGGATCCACAACGAGTCCTCGCAGATCGTCGGCGGCATCTATCTGTTCGAAGACCTGAAGAGCGCCAAGGTCTGGGGAGACGATCTGCTGCGCAAGCGGCTGACCGACGCCGGCTCCACGGACATCTCGATCCAGTATTTCGATATTCACGAGGAAGCGAGCCTCATCACGCGGGCGCCTATCGCGAAGACCCTCAAGGCCGCCTGATCCCGCCGCGCCCTCCAGCCGTGAACGATCGCGCGCATCACGACCATGGAGCGCACGACCTGCGCTCCTTTTCTCTGCTGGAGGCCCTGTTCGGGCGACGGTCCCGGCGCTTCGGCGCCGGGATGGAGATTCCGGACGGACCGTTGGCGTATCGCTCCAAGCTGCCGCCGCAACCACTGAGCGAAGCCGAGCGCACGATCCTCATCGCGGCAGCCGCTGGTATCAGCGGCTTGAATTTCGGCATTCCGTACACGGAATCCGGATCCGCCGACAAGCTGAGCAACTACTGTGTGCGGCCGGTCGGCCGCACCTATCCGAGCGGGGCTGCCACTTACGGCTCTGAGTTGCTGATCACCGATGATTCCGGTTCATACATCACGCGGTTCCGGGATCTCGATGCCGAAGGCATCCAGACCTATCGGGGCCCGAACGATCTGGCGGGTCTGATCGCCTGGTTGAGACCCCACATCATCCGGTTGAGTGATACCCGTGTGGAACTCCCGCGTGAGTATCCTCACATTAGCGCCCACAACCGATGGGTCGCCAACCAACCGGGCTCCACGCTGTTCGTGCCCGTCGGCGATCAGATCGATGCGTTCTTCAATCGGCTGTGGATCGCGCTGGGTGAGGCCACGACCGTGTCGGATCCGGTCACGGGCCGCCTGTTCGGTGAACCCGGCGCGTTGATCGCCGCCGGTCAGCTGATGCCGGAACGCGCATTGCCGTTACCGGTGCTGGAGGCCAGCTCGCGCTCGAGTCTGATCAGCGAGCTTTCCATCGCCGCCTACAACGTCCATCTGCTGCTGCAAGCGTTTGGGCTGGGCGGTTGGCTATACTCGGGCATCAATCCGGTCAGCCTGCTGGGCGGCTTTGCGAATCACGGCGTACCGGGTTTCGGCTTCCGGTTCCGCGACGGTGCGTTCGGACCGGAGCCGGTCGGGCTCGATGGCCAGTTCGAGCCGCTGGTGCCGCCCTACGTCCACGATCTGCGGGAAGCCGCAGAACGCTTTGCCGCGCGCAAGTTCGGCCCGAACGGCAATTACAGCCCGACGCGGCCCGGCCCGTTCCGCGACAACGCCCACGTCAAGGCAAACGCCGACCGATACTCCGACGCGTTCGTGACCTACCTCGGGTCCGTGGCCCAGGATATCCACGAAACGTATGGCCGTTTCCCGTCGACCGTCTCGCCGGTCACTATCGCCGCCTTCACGCAGGCACATCACATCGATCTGGAGTTCTACGATCGCTTCTACGCCGACGGTGCCTATCTGCGAACGCACGCCGCCCATGACGCGACGTGGCACGGCGATGCGAGTCCCTCAATCGGCCATCGCTGAGCGGCAGCCGTGATCACGGCCATCGTTCAATACCGACTGCCGCGGCACATCGATCGTGACGCATGCCGCGATCATTTCGCCGGCATTGCGTCGGGCTTCCGTACCGTGCCGGGGCTGATCAGCAAGCACTTCATCTGGGGCGAGCACGGCATAGCCGGTGGCGTCTACCAATGGCACTCGCGCGCCGACGCAGATGCGTTCTACGGCGGACCCTGGCGCCGCGGCATCATCGAACGGTACGGCGTCGAACCCGAGATCGAGTTCTTCACGGTGTTCGCGATCACCGACAACGGGGCCGGCAGCGTGACCGTTCTCGCACCGAACAGTTCGGCGCCGCTCCCGGACAGCGTCAAGCCGTAGCCGGCGCTGGCCGCTCGCCCCGCATCAGTTGCAGCGGAATCGGCGCCGGTTGCTCGGCATCCGGCTGCGGCCCCTGCAACGTGATGCGTCGACCCGGGATCGAAATGCCCGCGACGTCGAACGCCCCCTTCAGCCGCTTGTGGTATTCGCGCCGGATGTTCCACTGCTGCAGCGGCGCTGTGCGGAATCGGCCGCGCACCACGACCGCCGATTCGTCGAGCCGATCGACGCCGGCCATTTCGAAGTCATCCAGGATGGCGCCCTTGTACTTCGGATCGGCGCGCATGCCGGCCGCAACCTCGAGCATGACCTGCATCACATGATCGATGTCCTCGCGGTACGACACGCGGATATCCATCACCGACTGCGCGAAGCCCCGGCTCATGTTGATCACCGAACTGATCGTGCCGTTGGGCACGAAATGGACGTTGCCGTCGTAATCGCGCAACTGCACATAGCGCAGCGTGACCACTTCCACCAGCCCGGCATGGTCTCCGAGTTTGACCACGTCGCCCTGGCGGATCTGATTCTCCAGCAGCAGGAAGAACCCCGTGAAATAGTCCTTCACGAGACTCTGGGCACCGAAGCCGATCGCGAGACCCACGACACCGGCGGCCCCGAGCACCGGCGCTACCGACACGCCGATCTCGGATAGCACCAGCATCCCCGTCACCAGCGAGACCACCACGAGCACCAGATATCGCGCCACGCGCGCCAGCGTGTCGGCCCGCTTCACCGCTTCCGGGTCGTCCAGTCGGTTCGCGACGCGCTCGCGCAGCAGCCGGATGCCACGCCGCACCGCCATCGAGAACAGCCACGCCAACAACAGGATGATGGCGATCCGGACCGTGGTCGTCGCCACTCCGCCCAGGCTGCGCCACCACGCATCGATCATCGCCACCGATTCCACCACCGGATCTTCCATCGAACTTCGCCCCCTTTCATTCAAACCATGTCGTCCCAGGGTCTCGACAGGCGCATGGCGCCGTTGATGATCCCCACCATCGAATACGTCTGCGGGAAGTTGCCCCACAGCTCTCCCGTTGCCGGCGCGAGGTCTTCCGACAACAGCCCGACGTGGTTGCGCCGCGCCAGCATCGTCTCGAAGATTTCCCGCGCCTGATCCGTGCGTCCGATACGCGCGAGCGCGTCGATGCGCCAGAACGAGCACACGTTGAACGCGGTCTCGGGCCGCCCGAAATCATCCGCCGCTTCGTAGCGCCGCATGTACGGACCATCGCACAGCGATGCTTCGAGCATGTTCACGGTGCTGACGAACCGCGGATCGGTCGCCGGAATGAACCCGACCTCGGCCATCAGCAGCACGCTCGCGTCGAGATCGCGACCCCCGAAACTCTCGACGAAGGCCTGCCGTTCGTCGCTCCACGCGCGCGACAGGATCTTGTCGCGGATCTCGTCGGCCCGGGCCGACCAGTGCGCGTGCCGATGCGCGAGTCCGAGCGCGGCGCCGACCTTCGCGAGCCGGTCGCACGCCGCCCAGCACATCAGCACCGACGACGTGTGGACGCGGGCCCGCGTCCGAAGCTCCCACATGCCGGCGTCCGCCTGCTCGTGCAGCAGCCACGCCTGCTCACCGACGGCTTCCAGTGCCTCGAAGTCGGTCACGTCGGCGCGCCGGAACAACCGGTGATCGTGGAAGGCCTGCGCGGCGCCCAGCACGATGTTGCCGTACACGTCGTGCTGGAAATGCTCGTACGCCTGATTGCCGACACGCACCGGCCCCATGCCGCGGTACCCCGCCAGATGGGGCACGATGCCTTCGGGCAGGTCCTTCTCCAGCCCGATGCCGTACAGCGGCTGCACATGGCCGCCGGCCGCGGCGCGCACCACGTCGTAGAGCCAGCGCAGGTAATCCTCCATCGTGCCGACTTCGGACAGACTGTTGAGCGCGCGCACGACGAAGAACGCGTCACGCAGCCAGCAGAAGCGGTAGTCCCAGTTGCGCTGGCTGCCCGGTGCCTCGGGGATGCTGGTGGTCATCGCAGCGACGATCGCGCCGGTTTCCTCGAACTGGCACAGCTTCAGCGTGATCGCCGCGCGGATCACCGCATCCTGCCATTCGAGCGGCAGTGCGAGCCGCCGGGTCCAGAGCCGCCAGTACAGGCTGGTCAGCTCTTCGAAATCGCGCGCGGTCTCGTCGATGCCACCGCTCAATGTCTCGTCCGGGCCGAGCAGCAGGCTCACCGGCCCGTGCAGCGAGAACCAGGTCTCGCTCGCGACATAGGTCGGCGGCGCGCTGGTGCTGAGCCGCAAGGTTCCGCCCGGACCGACGTAGCGCAGGTGATTGCTGCCGCGCACGAGCTGCGGTGCGGTGGCCCCCCAATCCTCGCGCGGCCGCACGATGAAGCGCAGCCGCGGATGCCCCTTCAACGGCCGCACCCGGCGCACCAGCTGTGCCGGACGGAACATCCGGTCCCGCGTGATGAACCGGGGCGCGAAATCGACCACCTCGATCCCCTGGCCGGCCCCGTCGAACAGTCGGGTCCGGACGATCGCCGTGCCGGGGTCATAGTCCTGCTCGGTGCGCGCGAGGTCTTCGAGCTCCACGGCGAACGTACCGTCGAGCCCGAGCCCCTGGCCCGAATCGAGCAGCGCGTGAAACACCGGGTCGCCGTCGAAGCGCGGCATGCAGCACCAGACGATGCGCGCCTGCCGGTCCACCAGTGCGCTGATCGCACAGTTGCCGATCAGTGCCAGATCGAGCGATACGCCGTCGGGCTGCCGGGAGTTGATCGGGCCGTCCGCCATGTCGAAGGGTCTCCTGTGCGGTGTTGCGGGAACTCAATGCGGGACTATGTTGCCTGTCGATTCGCGGCGCGGCCATCGCCGCATGCCATCGGCCCGACACGAAGTGCCGATCGGGGGTCCATTCGGGTTCGACGCGAACCGCAACGCACAACCACGGTCCACTTCAGGATGAAGACATTCCGCCTGCAACTCCGGTTCCTGATTCCATTGGTGATCACGCTCGTGGCTGCCGCGTATCTCGCGGTACCGGTGATGGATCGATTGACGCTGCGTTGGTTCGCACGGGATCTCAATCTGCGTGGCGTATTCGTTGCGAATACGCTGGCCGACTCCCTCGCGGAAGCATTGGAGGACCGACGCGGTGCGCGGCTGCAATCGCTGATCGATCGCGTCGCGCGGGACGAACGGATGGTGGGCATCGGTCTGTGTTCGCCGGACGGCGAACTGCTGTATCGGACGCCGGGCTACCCGAAGTCACTTGCCTGCGAG
>JAHCKV010000430.1 GCA_026125595.1 Burkholderiales bacterium
CAGCGGGCGATGGTGTTGTTGCGCCGGATCTTGTTCTGCAGCTGGATGATGCCGTAGAGCAACGCTTCGGCCGTCGGCGGACAGCCCGGTACGTAGACGTCGACGGGCACGATGCGATCGCAGCCACGCACGACACTGTACGAGTAATGGTAGTAGCCACCGCCGTTCGCACAGGAGCCCATCGAAATCACCCAGCGCGGCTCGGCCATCTGATCGTAGACCTTGCGCAGCGCAGGCGCCATCTTGTTACATAGCGTACCGGCAACGATCATGACATCCGACTGGCGCGGGCTCGGTCTGAACACGATGCCGAACCGATCGAGGTCGTAGCGCGCAGCACCGGCATGCATCATCTCGACGGCGCAACAGGCGAGCCCGAAGGTCATCGGCCACAGCGAACCGGTGCGCGTCCAGTTGATCAGATCGTCGACCTTGGCAGTGACGAAGCCCTTCTGCAGTTCGCCTTCGATACCCATTGCTAGCCCCCGTCTCCGGCGCTGAATTGGCGACCATCCGCACGACCGACGATCCGCGCCGGGACTCGATTCGCCTGCGGCGCCCCACTACCCGTCACCGCAAAACCGAAACGCCGCGCTTCGGCGCACTGCACTGCACGCCGTACCGTCGATCCCCGTCGTGCCGCCCCGCGCCGAGTAGCTCGCATTGGCGCCTCACTACCCGTCATCGCAAAACCGAAACACCGCGCTTCGGCGCCCTGCAATGCTCGCCGTACCGTCGATCCCCGTCGTGTCGACGTGGCCCCGCGCCGAGTAGCTCGCATTGCTACTCCCATTCCAGCGCACCCTTTTTCCATTCGTAGACGAACCCGACCACGAGGATGGCGAGGAACACGACCATCGCGACGAAGCCGAACAGCCCGATCTGGTCGAGCACGATCGCCCACGGAAACAGGAATGCGATCTCCAGATCGAACAGGATGAACAGGATCGCCACGAGGTAGTAGCGCACGTCGAACTTCATCCGCGCGTCTTCGAACGCTTCGAAGCCGCATTCGTAGGGAGAAAGCTTTTCGGAGTCGGGCCGGTGATGACCCAACAGACGGCTCAGGCCGCCGCCGATGAGAATCGGAACCACGCCGACAGCGAGGCCGACGAGGATGAACAACAGGATCGGAAAGTAGTTACCCAGCATCGCATTCGGGCTTTCGCCCGGATTCCGCCCTCGAACGTGGACCGGTACCCACAGGAACATCTGTGATGCGCGCCTCGACTTCGTCCACGAACCCGGCGCGCCCGCCATCTACCGCTTGTTGGTGCCGATGGGGAGACTCGAACTCCCACGGCTTTCGCCACTGCCCCCTCAAGACAGCGTGTCTACCAATTTCACCACATCGGCTTCGTTGCCCGCCCACGCACCCGCAGGGTCCGCGACCGTCACTGCAATCGTTCCCGTTACTTCGGGATCTCCTGGGTCTTCGAATCCTCGCCCTTTGCGGCCGGCAGTTCCGGCGTCGTTGCGGGAACCGCATCGCTCGCGGCCGGCGGTTTGCCGACAATCACACCCTTCGACGTGTCGTTGCCGGTCGACATGTACGTCAAAGTCAGACTGGTCACGAAGAAGATCGCCGTCAGCACCGCGGTGAACCGACTCAGGAAATTGGCCGATCCGGTTGCACCGAACAGGCTGCCCGCCGAACCGCTGCCGAATGCGGCGCCCATGTCCGCACCCTTGCCGTGCTGAAGCAGCACCAGCCCGATCACGCCCGCGGCCACCAGCACATGAACAATCAATACGAATGTATGCATCGCCTCATCGGGTGCCGGCTTCCGCCGCCGCCCGCCAGATATCCAGGAACTCCGTCGCCACGAGCGATGCTCCGCCCACCAGACCACCGTCCACATCGGGCATCGCGAACAACGACGCCGCGTTCGATGCCTTGACACTGCCGCCGTAGAGTAACGGCACGACTGCTGCCTCCACGCCCCACCGGTTCAGCAGTGCACGAATCTGTCCGTGAACTTCCTGCGCCTGATCGGGCGTCGCCGTCTTGCCGGTACCGATCGCCCACACTGGCTCATAAGCCACGACTGCCTGCGCGAACAGCGCCGTTCCCGGGCCGTCCACAACTGCTTTCAACTGCCGTTCCACGACGGCCGCGGTCTGCCCGGCCTCGCGTTCGGCGAGTGTCTCGCCGACACACAGGATCGGCGTCACACCGCCCTTCATCGCCGCCGCCATCTTGCGCGCGACGGTCGCATCATCCTCTGCGAACAGCGCACGCCGCTCCGAGTGTCCGACCGCCACATAGCGACAACCGAACTCGGCCAGCATCGGCGCCGACACTTCACCGGTAAAGGCTCCCGCATCATGCTCACTGACATCCTGAGCACCCCACGCGACACGACTGCCTTTCAGGATTTCACCGGCCTGCGCGAGATACGGAAACGGCACGAGCACCGCGCAATCGGCGCCAGCATAAGCACTGCCGCGCAACGCTTCGAGCAACGACCGGTTGCTCGCGAGTGCACCATTGAGTTTCCAGTTCCCCGCGACGAGCTTGCGGCGCTGCATGATGGCCCCGGTTTCAAAGCCGGGCGAGTTTACTCGCCGAGGACAGGGCGGGTCAACGCTGCTGCGGCGCGGCAACCAAGCGGCGGCCCCTGGGAAGAGATCCTTGTTTTGCGGTCGCAGGGGCGCCGGGCGACGGCTCCGGAATGACGCCGCACCAGAACAGGACGCGTCAGCCGAAACGTCCGGTGATGTAGTCTTCGGTCGCCTTGTTCTTCGGCTTGATGAAGATCGTGTCGGTCGCGTCGAACTCGATCATCTCGCCCAGGTACATGTAGGCCGTGAAGTCGGAGACCCGGGCGGCCTGCTGCATGTTGTGCGTAACGATCAGGATCGTGACCTTGTCCTTCAGATCGGCGATCAACTCCTCGATGCTGGCCGTGGCGATCGGATCCAGCGCCGACGTGGGCTCGTCGAACAGCAGGATCTCCGGCTCGGTCGCGAGCGCGCGGGCGATGCACATCCGCTGCTGCTGCCCGCCGGACAGATTGAAGGCCAGATGGTTGAGCCGGTCCTTGACCTCGTCCCACAACGCGGCACCGCGCAGCGCCTGCTCGACCTTCTCGTCCAGCATCTTGACGCCGTTCACACCGCGTACCCGCAGCCCGTACGCGACGTTCTCGTAGATCGTCTTGGGGAACGGATTCGGCTTCTGGAACACCATGCTGATGCGCATCCGTACCTCGATCGGATCCACCTGCGGATTCAATAGGTTGGTGTTGTCCGGATACAGGTTGATCTCACCCTCGTAGCGATTGCCGGGATAGAGGTCGTGCATCCGGTTGAAACACCGCAGGTACGTGGACTTGCCACAACCGGACGGACCGATCAGCGCGGTGACCTTGCGCTCGTAGATCGGCATGTTGATGTTCTTCAGTGCGTGGAAGGACCCGTAATAGAAATTCAGGTTCTTCGCTTCCGACTTCATCTTGAGGTCGGCCGCGATCGCGGCGCCATCAGTGACCTTTGACATGGAATCCCTTTACCACTTGATGTTCTTGCGCAGC
>JAHCKV010000431.1 GCA_026125595.1 Burkholderiales bacterium
TCCACCGAGAGTTGCGTCAGCGCCAGATCGGGCGCGGAGAACCAGGCGAACGTGATGACCGTGACCAGCCCGGCCACGCTCATCAGTGCCAGCGCGGTCAGCCGGTGGTATTTCGCCTGCCAGGCCGAGGCCACGGCCGCGCCGATGCCGACCATCCACAGCAATGCGAACATCGGCGAGAACGGCAGCGGTTCGCGCGACCCGCGGAACCGGATCGGACCATCGGTCGCGGACCACAGCGCGAGCGCCGTGGCGATCACGCTGGTCAGTACCAGCAACAGCAGCTGCGCCTGCAGCCGGCGTGTGCCGAACAGCACCCGGCCACGATGGCCGGCGGCGGTCAGGCCGGCCAACGCGAAATGGAACATCCGCTTGCCGTTCAGTCGTCCGAACACCGGTGTGCGCGCGATGCGACCGGTGCGCAGCGGGTTGCGCAACAGCAGGAACAGCACGATGCCACCGGCCAACGCCACGAGGCTCATGCGCAGCGGCACGTTGAAGCCGTGCCAGACCGCCAGATCGAACACCGGCAGCGTGCCGCCCACCACGGGCAGGGCCGCCGTGGACAGCACGTCCTGGATCGACCACTGGGGCAGGGTGCCGACCACGAGGCAGGCCAGCACCAGCAGTTCGATGGGCACGCGCATCCAGCGCGGCGGTTCGTGCGGCGCGCGCGGCAGCGATGCCCGGCTGTCGGGGCCGAAGAACACGTCGACGCTGAAGCGAAGCGCATAGGCCACGCTGAACATTCCCGCGGCCACGGCCGCCACCGGCAGCAGACGATCGAACCACGGTGCGGTGTTCACGAACACCGCTTCGGAGAAGAACATCTCCTTCGAGATGAAACCGTTGAGCAGCGGCACGCCCGCCATCGCGGCGCTGGCCACCATCGCGAGCGTGGCCGTGATCGGCATGTGCCGGCCGAGACCGCTCAACCGGCGCAGGTCGCGGGTGCCGGTCTCGTGGTCGACGATGCCCACGGCCATGAACAGCGACGCCTTGAAGGTGGCGTGATTGATGATATGGAACACGGCGGCCACGGCGGCCAGCGGACTGTTCAGACCGAGCAGCGTGGTGATCAGCCCGAGATGCGAGATGGTCGAGTAGGCCAGCAATCCTTTCATGTCGCGCTGGAAGATGGCGCAGAAACCGCCGATCAGCAGCGTCGCGAGCCCGGACAACGTCACGATCCAGAACCACTGATCCGTTCCCGCCAGCACGGGCCACAGACGCGCCAGCAGAAACACGCCGGCCTTTACCATCGTCGCCGAATGCAGATAGGCCGACACCGGCGTGGGGGCCGCCATCGCATGGGGCAGCCAGAAGTGGAACGGGAACTGCGCACTCTTGGTCAGTGCACCGAGCAGCACGAGCACCAGCGCGGTCAGGTAGAGCGGATGGGCACGGACGAGATCGCCCGAGACGAGCACGGTGTCCAGGTCGTAGCTGCCGACGATATGGCCGAGCACCAGAACCCCCGCCAGCAGGCACAGGCCGCCGCCGCCCGTGACGGTTAGGGCCATGCGGGCGCCGCGTCGCGCATCGCGGCGGTGGTGCCAGTAGCCGATCAGCAGAAACGAGAACAGGCTCGTCAGCTCCCAGAACAGCACGAGCTGGATCAGGTTGCCCGACAGCACGACGCCGCTCATCGCCCCCATGAACGCCAGCAGGAACGAGAAGAAGCGCGGCACCGGGTCGGCCGGCGACATGTAGTAGCGCGCATACAGCACGACCAGCGCGCCGATGCCGAGCACGAGCATCGAGAACATCCATGCGAAGCCGTCCATCCGCAACACGAAGTTCAGACCCAGCGACGGCAGCCAGACGATCTCCTGCCGGATCACGCCGCCGGCGGCGATCTCCGGGTAGTACAGCGCCGCCTGCACCGCGCAAACCAGCGCGATGATGCCGGCCAGCGTCGATTCGACGTTCCGTGCATTGCCCGGCAACAGTGCGGCGAGCACGCTGCCGGCAAAAGGCAATGCAACCAGGATGAGCAGCGAAGTCGGCATGCGGTGACGGGTGCGATGTGTGACGAACGGGGCCGGCGAGGGCGCGCGGGCGCCGCGTCGGTCCCCGCACGGGAGTCGGGTGAAAGATCCGAGTCTATCAACTCGGACGGCGGATCCGACAAGGCGTCACGCACGAGGTTCCGGTGCATGACGCGGCACCGTCGGTTCCGTCCGCGGCGGGCTCGGCGTCGGGTCAGCTCCGAATGTGCCGTCGCGCGACGCGCACGGCGACGGCGACCTTCAGTTCGACGGAGCGAGCAACGATTCGAGCACCGCGCGCATCGCTGGCGGTACCGCAGCCGGCCGGCGTGCGGCGCGATCCACGTAGACGTGGATGAAGTGGCCCTGCGCCGCCGCCAGCGGGTCGTCGTTGCGGAACAGGCCCACTTCGTAGCGCACGCTGCTGGAGCCGAGCTTCGCGACGCGGATTCCGGCATCGACGGTGTCGGGGAACGCGATCGGGGCGAAGTAGTTGCAGCGGGTTTCGACGACGAGACCGATCACGGCACTCGCTTCGATGTGCAGCACACCCTGTTCGACCAGATACTGGTTCACGGCGGTATCGAACCACGTGTAGTAGATCGTGTTGTTCACGTGGCCGTATACGTCGTTGTCGTGCCAGCGTGTCGTGATGCGCCGGAAGTGGCGGTAGGCCGTGCGCGGATCCGGTGTCGGGCGATCGCTCATGGTCGGAGTGTCCTCAGTGTCCCTGGGCGGAATTGGTGGCGTCGGTGCGACGGCGCATGTGGTCCCAGTTCACGGCCAGCAGCCCGGCCGCGATGATCACGCCCATGCCGGTCAACGTGCCGTGATCCGGAAATTCGTTGAACACGATCCACGCGAGCAGCGTCGACCAGATCAGCTGCGTGTAGACGAACGGCGCCAGCGCCATCGGCGACGCATGCTCGACGGCGCGGATCAGCAGGAAGTGGCCGAAGCCGCCGAAGAAACCGATGGCGACCATCAGCGCGACCTGCCACCAGAGCGGCGTCACCCACGTGATCGGCAGCCCGATGCTGGTGACGACGGCTCCCACCAGCGCGGTGTAGAACAGCGTCGTGACGGGATTCTCGCGGCCGGCGATCTTGCGCGTCGCGATCTGGTACAGGCTGAACGCGATGGCGGTGAGCAGCGGAAAGACGACGGCCGGCGTGAACACGCCGCCGTCGGGCCGGATGATGATCAGAACGCCGACGAAGCCCAGCACCACGGCGACCCACTGCCGCACGGAGATGCGTTCGTTCAGCAACCGACCGGACAGCACGGTGGTCAACACCGGGCCGACGAAGCTGATGGCCGCCGCTTCCGCCAGTGGCAGGAACATCAGCGACAGATAGAAGAAGGCAGTGGAGCCGACGAGCAGCAGGCCGCGCAGGATGTGGATGCCCGGCCGCTTGGTGCGCACCAGATTCAGCCGCATGCGGGGGCCGAACAGGACCAGCATGAACAACAGATGGATGAAGTAGCGCGCCCAGATCAACGGCCCCAGTGCGTAGCCCTTCAGCACGAACTTCGCCAGCGTG
>JAHCKV010000432.1 GCA_026125595.1 Burkholderiales bacterium
TGGGCACTTTTATGGTGCAGCAGAAACTCGTCGACAAACCGGCCGCGCCGGATTCGATGATCGCCGCGGATTTCGTCGGCGTCCGTTGAGCGCTTGCCGGCGCGGTTTTCGCGCCGGCGTTGCCGATCCGACAGTGCGCCGACGCAATCGTCGCGGCACTGGCCCGGTCATTGCGAGCAGTGGGCGCCGTTCGCGGCACGCTTCGCCGCCCGTCACGGTTCCCGCCCATGTCCACTGCCATTCCCGCCACGCTGATTCCCGGAGACGGAATCGGTCCCGAGATCGTCGACGCGACGCTCGCCGTGTTCGATGCCCTCGGTGCCCGCTTCGAGTGGGATCGCCAGGTTGCCGGCCTCGAAGGCGTCAGGCAGGCCGGCGATCCGGTGCCGCGCGCGGTGCTCGACAGCATCCGGCGGACACGGCTGGCGCTGAAAGGGCCGCTCGAAACCCCGTCCGGCGGCGGCTATCGCAGCGCCAATGTGCGGCTGCGTGAGGAGTTCAAGCTCTACGCCAACCTGCGGCCGGCTCGCACGCTCGTGCCCGGCGGCCGTTTCGACAACATCGATCTTGTCGTGGTCCGCGAAAATCTCGAAGGTCTGTACATCGGTCACGAACACTACGTGCAGATCGACGACGATCCCCATGCCGTTGCCATGGCCACCGGCATCAACACGCGGGCTGGCAGCCGGCGCCTGCTGGAGTTCGCGTTCGAGCATGCCGTCGCGACCGGTCGCAAGAAGGTCACGATCGTGCACAAGGCCAACATCATGAAGGCGCTGACCGGCATCTTCCTCGAGACCGGTCTCGATCTTTACGAGCGCAAGTACAAAGGGCGCTTCGTGCTCGACACGGTGATCGTCGACGCGTGCGCGATGAAGCTCGTGCTGAATCCCGGGCAGTTCGACGTGCTGGTCACGACCAATCTGTTCGGCGACATCCTGTCCGATCTGGTGGCCGGCCTGGTCGGCGGGCTCGGCATGGCGCCCGGGGCCAACATCGGGGCGGACGCGGCGATCTTCGAAGCCGTTCACGGCTCGGCGCCGGACATCGCCGGCAAGGGCATCGCCAACCCCACGGCATTGCTGCTGGCCGCGGCGATGATGCTGGAGCACTGCAGGTTGCCGGATCTGGCGAAGCGGTTGCGCACCGCGCTCGATCAGACGCTGAACCTCGACAAGGTCCGCACCGGCGATCTGGGCGGCACCGCCAACACCCGGGCATTCACGCAGGCACTGGTCAGCCGGATTGCCAACGGCTGATCGACGCCGGTCCAAGATTCAGCTCCGGCACGCGTTCCGGTAGCGGGCCGGTGTCGTGCCGGTGCGGCGCGAGAACGTCGTCGTGAAATGGGCCTGGTCGGAGAAGCCGACGGCGGCCGCCACATCGGTGATCTGCCTCGTCGTGTCGCGCAGCAGCCGGCACGCCTCGTCGATGCGGATCCGCAGCACGTCCTGATACGGCGTGTGACCTACCGTCCGGCGGAACGCGCGGATGAACCGATGGTCCGGCAGACCGGCGAGGGCGGCAAGCTCGCGAAGCGCGATGGGCTGGTCGATTCGTTCGACGCAGAACGCGCGAATGCGGGCGACGATGGCCGGCGACAGAAGCCCGGGCTCCGCCGCGTCGGCCGCGCCGGCGTGCCGCCACAGCATCGAGATCAGCAGCGCGGCCGCGCCGTCACCGAACAACGCACCCAGCGGATCGGCTTTCCGCGTCTCGTGCCACATGCGCAGGCACAGCTGCTCCAGCAGCGGGTCGTCGAACGCGCGGGCGTGCAGCCATCCCAGATCGACCGGCGCGCCAAGCTCGAGGGATTGCCCGATCCGCGCGCAGGTCTCGGCGGGGATCGCGATGAACAGATGGGTCTGCGGTGCGTCGAGGTGCAGCGCAGCCGGCACGCCGGCTGGCGTGATCGGCGCGAAACTGCCGGGCCGCAGTGCCTGCTGGCCCGCGCGGCCACCGAAATCGAACCGGAACCGCGCCGCGCCACGGCGGATCAGGCACAGCTTCAGTTCATCGGTGGGCGGGTCGGCCAGATCGCCGGCGCCGAGATCGAACTGCTCGAGCCGGATGCCGGAGTGGCCCGCAAGCCGACGCTCACTACCGGTGAGGGCAGATGCGACGGGCTGGGACGGCGATGGCGCGACCATGGCCCATTATGCTGCGCCGCGGCAGCCGTGGTTCAGAAGTCGTGCTGTTCCGGTTTCGGCTGCAACGACGAACCCGGCTGACCGGGTGCGGTGCTGCGGCCACGGGCGGCGCGGATCACCATCTTGATCTTCTGGTCTGTCGTGCCCTGACGGTTGTCGAACGCGACGTAATAGTTGCCGGCCTCCGGCACGATCACCGTGAACGACAGCGCCTTGTCCACGGGCGCGGTCAGCAACGGCGTTTCGGGCTCCGGCCAGCGCTTGTAGTCGCCCTCGCCGAGCAGGACGACGGTGACCCGCCCCGTGGTCTGGATCGCCAGACCGAGCTGGGCGTCCTTCGGCAGGTTGCGCAGTCGCAGGACGCGATGCTGACCGGATGGAATCTCCGCCGTCAGCGCCGCCTGCGAGCGTTGCTGCGGTTGAGGACTTTGCTGCGCGTGCACGCCGACGGCGGCGAGCGCGAGAAGCCCGCCGGCCCAGATGGCGGCGCCGTACCTGCTCAGTGCTTGAACTCGACCTTGCATTTGGCGCCGGCGGGGATCTTGAAGTTCGGGTTGGGCAGTTCCAGCCGCACGCCGAACGTGCCGCTGGCGGCGTCGATGACCCGATCCACCAGTGTCACCGTCGCGGCAAACGAACCGCCGGGTGCCTCGGGGTGCACGGTCGCGCGGAGACCGGAACGAATCTTTCCGAACAGCGTGGCGGGCAGCACAACCTCGACGTGCAGCGGATCGATCTCGGCCAGTTTCAGGATCGGATTCTTGACGTTGGAGGTCGCGAACTCGCCATTCGACAGATAGCGCTCCACGACCACGCCGTTGAATGGACTGCGGATCGTGCGCATCTTGACCACCTCCTCGGCACGCATCACCTCCAGCTCGTTCAGCCGGACGTTCTCGCGGGCTTCCTTCAGCTCCGATTCGGCCAGTTGCCGCTGTGTGCGAGCCTCGTCCAGCGCGCCGATCGACACGAAGTTCTGCTTCGACAGCTGCTCGGTCCGCCGTTCCTTCGAGATCGCGAACTCGAGGCGCGATTGGGCCGCCGTCAGGGACCCGGTCATCGCGGCTCGCTCCCGCGCCATGGCCAGCGCGGCGCGTTCCGGCCCCGATTCCAGCGTCACGATGATCTGGCCCTTGCGGATCGAGTCGCCCCGCTTGACCGCGACGTTCTCGATGATCGCTTCGACCGGGCTGCGGATTTCGGCCATGTTGCGGGCTTCCACCAGGCAGTCGTATTCGGTGGCGGCGGCGGATGGGGCCGGCGCTGCGGACAGCCCCCCGGCGAGGGCAAGGGCATAGGGGATCAACTTGTTTTTCATCGGCGTCCTGCAGACAGGTCCTGGGGGCGGCCGGTCGGGGCGGCCTGGGACGCAGCCT
>JAHCKV010000433.1 GCA_026125595.1 Burkholderiales bacterium
CATCCACGCGCGCAGCACCGGATGCTGCGGTCGCTGCGCCAGGCCTTCGATGGTCGTCACCCGGTGGCCGGCCACCGCCGCCATCGGCAGCACGCAACTGCGGGCCGGCAATCCGTCGAGATGCACGGTGCAGCAACCGCAGAGGCCGCGGCCGCAGCCGTATTTCGTGCCGGTGGCGCCCAGCGTGTCACGCAGCACCCACAGCAGCGGGGTGTCCGGATCGACGTCCACGTCGCAGGGTCGGCCGTTGAGCTCGAAGCGGATCGGATCCATGGGCTCTGTTCGTCAGCGCAGATTCGCGTAGTAGTCGGCCACGGCATCGAGCGTGGCTTCGTCGATGTGGCGCACCGCGTTGGTCATCAAACCGCCGTTGAGCCCCTCGATGCGCCCCGCGCGGTACTGCCGCAGGATGTAGCGCAGATAGTCGCGATTCTGCCCGGCGATGCGCCCGCTCTCCGGCATCGCCGTGGCGCGGCCGTCCGGCCCGTGACACCCGTCGCAGCGGGGAATCTCGCTGCCGGCGTCACCGTACGCCTGCGTCGCGGCGAGCAGCAATGCCGCCACGACCGGACGGATCAGCGCCGCGCCAACCATTTGCGCAACGCCGCGCTGGTTTCGTCGGGCCGCTCCAACGGCGGCAGGTGTCCGCAGCGCTCGATGACCACCAGTTCGGCGCTGGGCAACAGGCCGGCCATTTCCTCATGCAGCTCGAGCGGCGTCAGACGGTCTTCACGACCGCACAGCACGAGTGTCGGACAGCGGATGCCCGGCAGATCCGGCCGGCTGTCGGGTCGCCCCATCACGGCCCGCTGCTGCCGCACGTAGGCCTCGACGCCGACGTTCTCGGCCATGTCACGGACGACCGCCACGAGTCGCGCATCGTCCAGACGGTCCGGATGGACCAGGATCGGCAGCATGACCCGCGTGATCGGCGTGAAGCCGCGCTCGCGCTGCGCCAGCTCGATGAACTGCCTGCGCTCCGCCGAGCGCTCCGGCGTGTCGGGTCGGGCGCTGGTGTCGAGCAGCGCCAGCCGCTCGATCCGGTCGGGCGCCTGCCGCAGGATCTCCAGCGCCACATAACCGCCCATCGACAGACCCGCCAGCGAGAAACGACCGGCCGGCGCTTCGGCCAGCACGCGGGCGGCCATGCCACGGACCGTTTCGTCGCGGGTCACGTCGGCGACACGGATATCCGCCAGCCCGGCGAGCGCCGAAACCTGGGGCGCCCACAGCGCGGCGTCGCACGAAAGACCGGGAATCAATACCAGGGATTGCATGGCTGGATCATGGGGCATCGACGCGGTGGCTACAATCGCGTCCTCTTCAATGATCTCGACCCACTCGAAAAGGACGACCCATGGACCGTAACGTGCAGGTACTGCTGGCCAATCGCCCCACCGGCGCCGTCAGTGAATCCGACTTCGAGATCGTCGAGCGGGACGTGCCGACGCCCGCGCCGGGCGAGATCCTGGTCCGCAACCACTGGTTGTCGCTCGACCCGTACATGCGCGGCCGCATGAGCGCGGCGAAGTCGTATTCCGCGCCGGTCGAGATCGGCGCCGTCATGGTGGGCGGCACGGTCGGCGAGATCGTGCAGTCGCAGCATCCGCGCTTCAAGGCGGGGCAGTTCGTCGTCGGATCGCTCGGCTGGCAGCTCTACGCCACCTCGACCGGCGAAGGCCTGACGGTGGTGGATCCGAACCTGGTGCCGCTGCAGGCCTACCTCGGTGCGGTCGGCATGCCGGGCGGCACCGCGTGGATCGGGTTGTTCGAGCACTGCTCGCCGAAGGCCGGCGAAACCGTCGTGATCTCCGCGGCGTCGGGCGCCGTGGGTGCCATCGCAGGACAGTTGGCAAAGATGCAGGGTTGCCGTGCGGTGGGCATCGCCGGCGGCGCGGCCAAGTGCGAATACGTGGTCAAGGAACTGGGCTTCGATGCCTGCGTCGATTACAAGGCCGGCAAGCTCTACGACGATCTGAAGGCCGCGTGCCCCGCCGGCATCGATGCGTACTTCGAGAACGTCGGTGGCGAAACGATGGACGCGGTGTTCCGGCTGCTCAATCCGTTCTCGCGCGTCGCGCTGTGCGGGTTGATCTCCGACTACAACCGGCCCGAACCCTACGGTGTGAAGATGATCCGCTCGATTCTCGTGAACCGGGTCCGCGTGCAGGGCTTCATCGTGTTCGACCGTGTCGATCTGTATCAGCGCGCGATTCCGCAACTGGCGCAGCTGGTCGCGAGCGGCAAACTGAAGTATCGCGAAACCATCGCCGACGGCATCCGCTCGGCACCGTCGGCGTTCCTCGGTCTGCTGGCCGGCAAGAACTTCGGCAAGCAGTTGGTGAAGCTGATCTGATTCGTCGCGCCCCCCCTCTCGCCCGAAGGTCCCTATGAATATCGTCATCACCGGCAGCAACAGCGGCTTCGGCCGCCTCACCGCTCTGACCCTGGCCAAGGCCGGCCACACCGTCTTCGCGACGATGCGCGACGCCAGCGGCCGCAACGCCGCGGCGGCGGCCGATCTGCGCGCGATCGCCGGCATCCAGGTCGTGGAGCTGGATGTCACGGATGAAGCATCCGTGGTCGGTGCGATCGACACGATCGCGCGGCAGACCGACGGCGCCATCGATGGCGTCGTCAACAACGCCGGCCGATTCTCGATGGGTATCCAGGAAGCGTTCTCGGTGGACGACGTGAAGCTGCTGTTCGACACCAACGTGTTCGGCCCGCTGCGCGTGAATCGTGCCGTGCTGCCCTATATGCGTGTGCGGCGGTCCGGATTGATCGTCTACCTGTCGAGCGTGCTCGGCCGGTTCTCGCTGCCGACGATGGGAACGTACAGCGCCAGCAAGTACGCGATCGAAGCGCTCGCCGAAGCGCAACACGACGAGTTGCGGGGTCTGGGTATCGATGTGGTGCTGGTCGAACCGGGCGCGTTTCCCACCAACGTCGGGAACAACGGGCAATACGCGGGCGACACCAGTCGCACGCCGGATTACGGCTCGGTGGCCGACATTCCGGAGAAGGTCGGCGCCGATCTCGGCGCGCTGTTCGCCAGCGCGCAGGCGCCGAATCCGCAGGATGTCGCCGATGCGATGCTGCGACTGGTGGGCACGCCGGCGGGGCAGCGTCCGGATCGGGTCGTGGTGGACCGCCTGACCGGCGCCCCGGTCGACGCACTGAATCAGGCATACGCCGGGTTCCGCCAGCAGATCACCCGCGCGTTCGGCCTGGCGTGAATTGCTCGATGTGGGTGCGCTGCGTCATGACAGGTCGGAGTTGCCTTTGGTAGGCTCCGGCCGACCCTGACGGTCCGGTCATCCGGGCCACGGGCAGTCATGTCGTCCGGATTCACGTCGTTCCACCAATGCGTCATCTCAAGACGCAGATAAAAATACGATCGAGGAGAGAGAAATGTTCCACTCGCCGCTTCCCCGGCTGACCGCCCTGTGCGCGTCGCTTGCCTTCGGTGCCGTGCTGTCGACCGGTGCACTGGCCCATGAACAGAAAGAC
>JAHCKV010000434.1 GCA_026125595.1 Burkholderiales bacterium
GGTTCATGGAACGCTGCGTCGCGCTGACGGGCGCCGCCGGCGTGATCGGCCTGCTGCTGGGCGCCTACGCGCGCGAAACCCGGGCACTGCCGGCCTGGGCCATCCGGCCGCCGGGCGCATTGCCCGAGGAAGATTTCGCGTCGGCCTGCGTGCGCTGCGGGTTGTGCGTGCGGGCCTGTCCGTTCGACACGCTGCATCTGGCCGAGGCTGGCTCGGGCATCACGACCGGCACGCCGTTCTTCGTCGCGCGACAGGTGCCGTGCGAAATGTGCGAAGACATCCCCTGTGCCCGCGCCTGCCCGACCGGCGCACTGGACCGCGAACTCGATCCGATCGGCGACGCGCGGATGGGCGTCGCCGTCCTCACCGGCCGCGACACCTGCTACAGCACCACGGGCAAGGCCCGCTGTGTCGCCTGTACGGCAGCGTGTCCGGTCGGTACCGCCGCGATCACGCTGGAGCGACGCGAATCCAACGGCCGCGGTTTTTTCGAACCGACGGTGCACACGGCAGCATGCACCGGCTGCGGCAAATGCGAGAAGGCGTGCCCCACCGAGCAGGCGTCGATCAAGGTGATGCCCATCGATCTCGCTCGGCACGACCGGGCATGAGCCCTGATGTACGACCGGGCGCGAACCCTGATGCGCGATCGCCCATGACACTTCTGCGGCGCAATCGCTGGCTGCTCGCGCGTCGCAAGAGCCAGTTCGGCATCCTCGCACTGTTCCTGGTCGGCCCGTGGTTCGGATTGCACTGGCTGCGCGGTGATCTCGCGTCGAGCGTGCTGCTCGACACCATCGGCCTGAGCGATCCGTACATCCTGCTGCAGTCGTGGGCGTCCGGCCATCCGATCGCGCTGCCGGCCTTGACCGGCGCCGCCATCGTGTTGCTCGGCTACGCGATCGTCGGCGGCCGCGCCTATTGCTCGTGGGTATGCCCGATCAATATCGTCACCGATGCGGCCGCGAAACTGCGCGAATGGCTCGGCATCCGCACGCACTGGCAACCCCATCGGACGTTGCGGTTGTGGATTCTCGGGACGACGCTGGCCGTATCCGCGCTGGCCGGCACCATCGCGTGGGAACTGGTCAACCCGATCACGTTCCTGCACCGGGGCCTGCTGTTCGGGTTGGGGTTCGCGTGGGTCGTGGTCGCCGCGGTGTTCCTGTTCGATCTGTTCGTGAGTCGCCGCGGCTGGTGCGGCTACGTGTGTCCGGTCGGTGCGTTCTACGGCGTGATCGGGCGCGTTTCCGTCGTGCGCGTAGCGGCGACCCGAAGGTCTGCGTGCACGGATTGCGGCGACTGCTTCCGCGTCTGCCCGGAACCGCATGTCATCTCGCCGGCATTGAAGCCGCGGGACCAGACCGCGTCACCGGTGATCATCGCCGGCGACTGCACCAATTGCGGCCGCTGCATGGATGTCTGCGCCGACGATGTGTTCGAGATCGGGACGCGGTTCGCGAAACTGAAGGGATAGTCGGCGACCTGCACTCTTCGCTCTCCCGCGCACTTCGGTGGAGGTGGAATCACATCCGCTTCGCGACTTCCTCCAGCATCACCTCGGTCGCGCCGCCACCGATGGCCTGCACCCGCGCATCCCGCGACATCCGTTCGATCGGTGTCTCGCGCATGTACCCCATGCCGCCGTGGAATTGCAGGCAGTCGTACATCACCTCGTTGATGAGGGTGCCGACCAGTGCCTTGATCATCGACACTTCCTTCGTCACCGACTGTCCCTGCGCATCGCGCCACGCGGTGTTGTAGATCAGCGCCTGTGCGGCCGCCACCTGCGTTGCACGGGTGGCGAGCCGATGGCGGATCGTCTGCTTGTCCCACAGGCTCGCGCCGAAGGCCTTGCGGTTGCGCACCCAGTCGAGCGTCAGTTCGATGGCTTTCGCGGCCTCGCCCATGGACTGCGCGCCCAGCACGATGCGTTCGTTCTGCAGATTGCGCACCAGCGCCTGGAAGCCGCGGTTCTCCTCGCCCAGCAGATTGTCGAGCGGGATCCGGCAATCGTCGAACGACAGCTCGGCGGTGTCGCTGGACAGCCAGCCCTGCTTCTTCAGCGCGCGGGACACGCGAAAGCCGGGCGCATCCTTCTCGACGATGAACATCGACATCTGGTGATTGCGGCCCGGCTCGCCGGTCTTCGCCGCGACGAAATAGACGTCGGCGTGGACGCCGTTGGTGATGAACATCTTGGCGCCGTTCAGCACCCAGTGATCGCCCTCGCGCCGCGCCGTGGTCCGCATGGACGCGAGATCGGATCCGGCATCGGGCTCCGTCATCGCGACCGCGGCGATCTTCCGGCCCATGACCAGATCCGGCATCAGGCGCGCCTGCTGTTCGGCGGTGCCGGCGTGCCACAGGTGCGGCGTCGCCATGTCGGTGTGGACCAGCACGGTAATCGCGAAGCCGCCATAGGTCGACCGGCCCAGTTCCTCGGCCAGCACGACGGTCGCAAGCGTATCGAGGCCGCTGCCGCCGTGTTCGGGATCGAAGCGGATGCCGAGCAGGCCGAGGTCGCCCATCTCGCGCAGCACGTCCCGCGGCACGAATCCGGCTTCCTCCCATGCGTCGGCATGGGGCAGCACGCGATCCGCGACGAAGCGCCGGATCGTGTCGCGCAGCAGTTCGTGGTCGTGGGTGAAGAAGGGCGAGGTGCGGACATCGCCGCCGGCGGCAGGTGCGTTCATGTCGATCTCGACGCAGGGAAAACGCGACGATACCGCGACAACGCGAACTCGGCACAGCAGGACTGCGCCCGGCTCACCACGTTCGCGGCGAACCGGGCGGATCACATCAAACTCAGAAGTCGTAGCGCACGCCGGCGTAGACCAGACGCTTGCGTCCCGCCACCATGCCATCCACCCGGCTGGCCAGATACTCCCGGTCGGTCAGGTTCTGGCCGCTCAGGAACAACGTCACGTTGGTGCCGCTCGGGCGATAGCTCACCGTTGCGTTGACCAGCGTGTAGGCCGGGATCGAGCCGCAGGTGCCGGCCAGCGGATCGGACGATGTTGCGCAGTCGCGCACCGCGGCGTCGGCCTCCTGCTCGCTGCGATAGACCAGCCCGATCCGCGCGTCGAGTCCGACCGGATGCCGGTAGCCCAGGCTGACCGAGCCCATGTGACGCGGCGCGTACGGAAGCCGGCCGCCCGCGACGATGCCGTCACCGGGATCGAGTCCATCCTTGCGGAACTCCGCCGTCATCAGATTGGTGTAGCTGCCCAGAAGATAGACATCGTGGCGGATGCCGAAGAGCTTCGCGAACTCCAGGCGCCCCGACACCTCGACACCAGCCTGACGCGATTCCCCGCCGTTCACGAATCGGCCCGCACCGCTGTTGATGACGATCTGATCGAAGTCCGTCAGAAACGCGGTCACCGCCCCTTGCACACCGGGGAAGTAGCTGCTGCGCGCGCCGACTTCCCAGTTCGTGCTCTTCTCCGGCTGCGTGGCGTCGAGGGTGAAGCCATCCAGGTCGCGGCTCGGACGCGGC
>JAHCKV010000435.1 GCA_026125595.1 Burkholderiales bacterium
CGACACCGAGACCGGCGGCGGCGAACCGGCTGCCGAGCCCCACGGCGAGCAGCACCGGAAACACCAGCTCACCGAAGGTGCCGAGCGCGGCCGCGATCGGTGGTGACAGCAGCGGGACGTGGTATTCGTCCTCGAACAGGAACAGCGTCGTCTCCCAGTCCCGGATCTTGGTGAGGCCGGCCAGGAAGAAGACCTGTGCGACGTAGAGCCGGATACCCAGATCGAGCACACTGGCGCCGGCGCCAAGCATCGTCCGCCAGGTGGACAGGTGATGTGTGAGCGGCTTCACGGATCCTCCGAGGGTCGACTGCGGGGCCGGATCCGACGGCGATCCGACCCCGGCACGTTACATCTTCTCGACCTTGCCACCCTTGGCCGTGCACTGCTTTTCCGTCATCGCGACGAAGCCCTGGCCCTTGCATGCGTTGTGGCCCTTGCAGTCGCTCGCGGCGGTCTTGCAGTCGCTCTTGCCCTTGCAGGCGTTCACGCCCATGCAATGCACCTTCGCTTCATCGGCCGCAGCGGCCGGTGCCACCATGCCGCCCATGAAAAGGCCGGCGGCGATCGCGGCCACGGCGGTACCGGACAGGGTTTTCACGGCCTTGCGCTTGGTTTCGTTCATCACATTCTCCTGGGATCTGCATCGAAGTCGGTTCGTAGCGGGCGCTACGGTGAACTTGTACGGTTCCCGGATCGGAACGGATTCACGCCAATGGGATCGCGCCCCGTTAAGAAAGTAAGATGGAGCCGGCCCCGTTCACGCTGCCGCCGCATTCACTGCCATCGACAAAGGTTTCGTTCCATGCCGCACAGCATCAGCCTGATCACCACGATCGCCGCCGGTCTCGGCCTCGCGCTGATCCTCGGATTCATCTGCTCGCGGTTGCGAATTCCGCCGCTCGTCGGCTACCTGATCGCCGGCATCGCGATCGGCCCGAACTCCCCCGGCTTCGTCGCCGATCTGGAACTCGCCGGCCAGCTGGCCGAGATCGGCGTGATGCTGCTGATGTTCGGCGTCGGGCTGCACTTCTCGATGGAGGATCTGCTGGCGGTCAAACGCATCGCCGTGCCGGGTGCCATCGTCCAGATCGCGGCCGCCACGCTGCTCGGCATGGGGGTCTCCCATTTCTGGGGATGGAGCATCGGCGCCTCGCTGGTGTTCGGCCTCGCGCTGTCGGTCGCCAGTACCGTGGTGTTGCTGAGGGCGCTGGAAGCGAGGGGGGTGCTCGATTCGGTCAACGGCCGGATCGCGGTCGGCTGGCTGGTCGTGGAAGACCTGGTGATGGTGCTGGTGCTCGTGCTGCTGCCGCCGATCGCCGGCCTGCTCGGCGGACAGCCCGAGGCCGCGCAGCACGGTGTTGCAGCGGCCCATGAGGCGATCGCCCAGGAGGCGGGCATGGGCAGCGGCGGCAGCATCTGGGCCACGCTCGGCCTGACGCTGGGCAAGGTGATCGCCTTCATCGCGCTGATGCTGTTGGTCGGCCGGCGGTTGTTCCCGAAATTGTTGTGGCAGGTGGCGCGCACCGGATCCCGTGAGCTGTTCACGTTGAGCGTGATCGCCGTGGCGGTGGGTGTCGCCTACGGATCCGCGATGCTGTTCGGCGTGTCGTTCGCACTGGGGGCTTTCTTCGCCGGCATGATGATGCGCGAGTCGGAGTTCAGTCACCGGGCGGCGGAAGAATCGCTGCCGTTGCGCGACGCCTTCTCGGTGCTGTTCTTCGTGTCGGTGGGCATGCTGTTCGACCCGCAGATCCTGCTCGACGAACCGTTGCGCGTCGTGCTGGTGACCGCGATCATCATGCTCGGCAAGACCGTGGCGGCCGTGCTGCTGGTGCTGGCGTTCCGCTATCCGCTGAACACGGCGCTGACGGTCGGCGCCAGCCTCGCGCAGATCGGTGAGTTCTCGTTCATCCTGGCGAGCCTGGGCATGTCGCTGGGGCTGATGCCGGCCGAGGGTCAGAGCCTGATCCTCGCGGGTGCCCTGATCTCGATCTCGCTGAACCCCGTGATGTTCGCGGTGATGGGACCGTTGCAGAACTGGCTGCGGGAGCGTTCGAGTCTCGCCCGCGCGCTGGAACACCCGGACGATCCGCTGGCGGAACTGCCGATGACCGTCGCGCCCGCGTACCTGGCCGGACAGGTCGTGCTGGTCGGCTACGGTCGCGTCGGGCGGCGCATCGGCGCCGCGTTGACCGAGCACGGCATCCCGTACGTCGTCGCCGAGCAGAATCGCGAGATGGTCGAGAAACTGCGCGCGCAGGGCATCCCGGCCGTGTCCGGCGACGCGTCCGATCCGGCCGTGCTGATCCAGGCCCACATCGCGAAGGCCGGCATGCTGGTCATCGCGACGCCGAACACCGTGCACGTTCGCAAGATGATCGAGATCGCGCGAACGCTCAATCCGGCGATCGAGGCCGTGCTGCGGACCCACAGCGACGAAGAGGCGGAGATGTTCGAGAAGGAGAATCTCGGCAAGGTGTTCATGGGCGAGCATGAGCTGGCGCGCGGGATGACGCGCCACGTTCTCGACCGGATGGGCGTAGGTGTCGCCGCGCCGACGGCTGCCTAGGCGGTGCACGGGGCCGGTCGTGAGCGCCACCATCTGGCGCAGCGATGCGGTATTCGCGCATCATCCGATGCGGTGGCTGCGGATCGCCGCCGATCCGAGATTTCACGATGGACAAGCTTCCCGATGACCCGAGTACCGATGATCCCGTTTGTCAGTAGCGTCGTGCGGCACAGAGCCGCGTGGCGGCGAACGCTTGGGTGCCTGTTGTTGGTGGGCGGCATTTCGTGCCCCATGGCGGCGTCGGCCCAGACGCCGTGGGAGCGCTATCTGAACGATCCGGTGGCAGCCAATGCGGCGCAGGTGCAGCGGGCCGAGTATTCGCCCGGCACGGAGTCCGGGGACACGGCCGACCGGCTGTGGGAAGACCTGCTGTTCGTCGAGAATCAGGTGCAGGCGGGCGACCGTGCGGCGTTCCGCCTGATGCTGCGTCTGCGTCAGCAGTTCACCGACTATTCGCAGATCTCGCTGTTGCTGGATTCGGCGCCCGGTGCATTCATCCGCGTCCAGCCCAAGGCCTATCTCGAGGACAGTCGGCAGGAGCGTGCGGTGTGCCCCGGCACGGCGAGCTTCAGCGAACGGCTGGAGAACCGGCTCGGTGCGCAGGTGCGGGAGCTCGAAGCGCGTCTGCGGGCCTTGCGTTCGGTGTCGGATCCGAAGCTGCGCGAAGCGCGCGATCGGTGCGTCCAGATGCTCGACCATGCGCGCAGCGAATTGATCGACGTCACGGAGCTCGACGTTCCCGCGGTGGTGCCTGCGCCGACGCCGCCGGCGGCCGCGGTGCCGAAACCCGCGGCACCGAAACCCGCGCCGTCGCAGAACCCGAAACCGAAGACGTAGTGAGAACGCAGCAAGCCGGCCGGAGCGCCGGTTGCTGGTGCGCAGCTTTCCCGAATTCTTTCGTCGGAGATCGTCATGCCCCGTTCCGCGAAGTGG
>JAHCKV010000436.1 GCA_026125595.1 Burkholderiales bacterium
TGGAACCGGCGCTGGGCGGAACTTCGGGCAATGACTCCACCCTCATCTACGCCGAGAACTATGCGCTGGCCTTTCCCAGCAACGTGCGCTACGTCAATGCCGTGCTGAGCGGGTCGAACAATCAGGTCGACTTCAACAACATGGGCTTCACCGGCATCGCGTCGCCGGCCCCCATTCCCGAGCCGGAAACGGTCGCCCTGATGGTCGTCGGTCTGCTGGGTGTCGCCGGCATGTCCCTGCGTCGCCGCAGCAAGAACTGAGCGTCACACCCACCGGGAAAACGGCCGACCGCCGAAAGGGGTCGGCCGTTTCTTCTTCGGCTGGCCGCCCCTCAGGGCAGACGCAACGGAACCGCTGCCGTCTCGCCGACGGCCGTGCGCCACTGCACCACGCGCCACGAGCGGATCAGACCGTTCTTCACATACGGGTCAGTCGTGGCGAACGCCTCCGCCGGTTTCGGCGAATCGGCCTTGAACAGCAGGATCGCCCCTTCCGCCGGATCGCCCACGGCGCCGCCGAGAACGATTTCGCCGCGGTCGGCTGCTTCCCAGGCCAGATCCAGGTGCGCTTTGCGAAACTCGCCGCGACGCGCGAGATAGTCGGGGGACAACTCGTAGATCAACAGGTAGTGCATCGGACAGTCTCCGGTCGAGGATGGTCGGACGATTGCGAGGCGGAACCACGCGAGCGGCATGGGCAGCCCACGGCCGTGGCGCGAACCGGGGCCCGTCGATCATAGCGTCGGTCGGCAGCGAGCCGCGGACATCGGGACAGGTGAAAACGTCGCCGGAGGATTCCGTCCACCGCAAGGCCCAGGGGGCGGAAGCCACGGCCTGTCGCAGGAAAGCACGAGTCGATCTCCCCGGCGCCAAACGCCGGGGCGCCCGCGCGCGGAGCGACGCCGCGTTTCGATGCGCAGAAAGCCACCTGGTATCGCCAGGATCGGACGGCGTACTCCGCCGCCATCGCCCGCGGTTGCACAACTGCGGTAAGGTTCCGGCTCCAGCGCCCGCGCACCCTTCACCCGCTCGATATCCGCATGAACCCGCTGCTCGGCTTTCTGCTGCTGCTCACGACAACTTCAGCGGTCGGCGCCACGTTCGAGGAGCGCGTTGCCGCGGCGCGCAATGCCGCCGAAGCGCCCGAAACGCGATCGTACGATCGCGTGATGTTCGACGCCGTCGGCGCCCGCCTCGCGAACGCATTTCAGTCCTGCGCTGCTACTGCACCGGGCACCAAGGCGCCGTTCGTGCTGGTCGCCGATCTGACCCCCACCGGAAAGCCGACCGCTGTCGACGTTCAGCCACGTACCGAGATCGCCGCCTGTTTCGCCGGTCGGTTCGCCGCGCTCACATTTCCGGCGCCGCCGGCCATCGGCGGACGGACGCACTATCCGGTCTATCTGGATATGCGCATTCCGTTTTGACGTGCCTGCGACGGACCGAAGCACCAACGACCGGCCTTCGCAGGGTCATTCACCGTATGCCACTCGATAGGCCAACCGTCCCGCAGACCACGTGTGCGTTGCCTGCGGAAAACCCGAAACCTCCGTCACTACGACCAGATCGGCCCGCAGTCCCGGTGCAATCTCGCCGCGGTCTTCAAGTCCGACCGCCCGCGCCGCGCTTCGCGTGACGAGACGAACGGCAGCGGGCACATCGAGCGCGGACACGGACGGCAGCTTGAACGCGGCCACCAGCATCGCCGCGGGCGCATAGTCCGCACAGAGGCTGTCCGCCACGCCGTTTTCCACGGCCTCCAGCGCACGCATGGATCCGGACTGGCTTGCCCCGCGCAGGATGTTGGGTGCACCGAACACGGTGGTGATGCCGCGTTCGCGCGCCGCTCTCGCCGCCTCGAGATTGATCGGGAACTCCGAAACACTGACCCCCAGCGCACCCATGGACTGCACCCGCGCCGCGCTATCGTCGTCGTGACTGGCGATGCGCACACCCCGTCGCAGAGCCAGCGCGGCGAGTTGCTCGACGCGTGCCCACGCGGCCCCACGCCCAGCCATCTTCTCGTGCGCCATGCGATCGGC
Source organism: Burkholderiales bacterium (assembly GCA_026125595.1). Taxonomy (GTDB): domain Bacteria; phylum Pseudomonadota; class Gammaproteobacteria; order Burkholderiales. The sequence goes on from JAHCKV010000436.1 coordinate 2,042, forward strand.
CTCGTCCCGACTGCGATGGTACGTGCGCACGATGTAGTCGCGATACACTTCCAATGTCTTGTACTGACCCTGTCCTGGTGTGTGATCCATGAAAGACAACAGCTCGAGGTCACCGTCTGCGATGAGCCGTGCCAATACGGTCGCACCCGACGGATCGGTCATCTCGTAGCGTGCGTGCACGCGGTTGTCCACGAGCCCCCTTGCGCGATAGGCATGGATTGCACGCGCCACGTCGGATGCCAGTTCGACGTTGCGCACACCGAGCTCGTCGTGGGCAAACGACAGCGCGTGGTAGACCGTGGTGATGCCCGCCGCGGCATTGCGCTTGTCCGCATTGGCGATGGCGAACGCCAACGGAAAGTGCACGTTCGGCCGCGGCTCGATCTCTTTTTCCAGCGCATCGCAATGCAGATCCACCAGGCCCGGAATCAGCCATCGGCCTTGAAGGTCGATCTCTTTCGCCCCATTCACCGACGCGGAATTCACCGCCACGATGCGATCGTCCTCGAGCAGCACCGCTGCATCGTCGAGCACTTCGTCGGCCAGCACGACGCGGGCGTGCGTCAGATAAGTCTTCATGGGCATACGGGCCATCGGCACATCGCGTTCATGCGGCTGACTCCTCGGCTACGAAGACTGGACATCGGTTCCGACAATAGCCACCCACGCCGTCGGAATCAATGACATCGACTGACGAGCCACGCCGCGCCGGTTCGCGGGTAGTCTCTCGCTCCCAACATGATCGCTTCGCCATCGAACATGCCTGCCTCCGCGCCCACGGGTCTTCCTTCGGTTTCGTTCGTGCGGCTGATCCTGACCGTGCTGTTTGCTTGCATCGCGTTCGCGGAAGTTCGCGCGGAAGACCCGCTGGCGATACTGCTCGACGGCGCCCGCGCGCAGATCGGCGTGACGGTGCACTACGACCCGGCGTATCGGCGGCTCGACTACCCTGGCGGGGATGTGACACCCGAACGCGGCGTCTGCACGGATGTGGTGATCCGCGCCTATCGGCGGTTGGGCGTGGACCTGCAGGTGCTGGTGCATGAAGACATGCGCAAGAACTGGAACGGGTATCCGCGCTTGTGGGGCGCCTCGAAGCCCGATCGCAACATCGACCACCGGCGCGTACCGAATCTCGCCGCATTCCTGCGGCGGCAAGGCGCGGCCTTGCCTGTGACCACCAACCCGCGGGACTACCGGCCCGGCGACATCGTCACGTGGCGGCTGACCTCCGGCGTACCGCATATCGGACTGGTGTCCGACACCTGCAGCGGAGGCCGACCCCGCGTGATCCACAACATCGGTGCCGGGACTGTCGACGAAGACATGCTGTTCGACTACGTGATCACCGGTCACTTCCGCTACGGATTGCAGGGCACGACCACGACGCGACCGCCATGTTCGCGCTAGGGAAACACCGAACCAGTCTCGCGATC
>JAHCKV010000437.1 GCA_026125595.1 Burkholderiales bacterium
CCGGATCACCAGAACCGGTGTGCGAAGCGCGGGCCACAGGCTCCACAGATCGACGTCCTGCAACGGCCCCGTCAATGCCGCACCGATGGCGGGGTCGTAGGCAAGGGTGATGCGACCGTCGTCGTCGCGTCGGGCACTGTGTTCGGCGAGATGTCGCCATTGCACATCGGTCAGCGCGCCGAATCCGGAGAAAACTTGGCGCAGATACTGTTCCAGCGCGGCGGTGTCGTCGAAGGACGGTGCCTTCCCGACGTAAGTCGCCAGCACTTCGAGAGCTGCCTGGGGGACGAACGGTCCGACGTCGTTCATCACCAGCCGCCGGATCGGTGCGCCGGGTTGCACGGCCATCAGCATGCCGATGAGGCCGCCCATCGACGTGCCGACCCAGTCGACCGTGTCGGCGCCGCTGCGCGCGATGAGCGCGGTCAGATCCGCCAGATACTGCGGATAGCCGTAGTCGGATGGGTGCGAAAGCCGGTCGCTGGTGCCGCGTCCGACGATGTCGGGACAGACAACCCGGGCTTTCCGCGACAGTCGTGTAGCCAGCGCATCGAAGTCGCGCCCGTTGCGCGTGAGACCGTGCACGCAGACGACCACATGGGGATTGGCCGGGTCTCCCCACTCCGTGTAACGCGTGCGGTGGAAGCCATGGGGGCCGAGGCAGTGGATGACGCCGGTGCGCATGACCGGATTATCCAACCGATCCCGGGGCCCGGGTCAGTTGATGTCGGCGATGTAGTGCGACAGCGCCTCGATGTCGTCGTCCGAGATGTTGCGCATCACGCTCTGCATGTTGCCGGCATCGTTGGTGCGTTCCTTGTTCTTGAACGCCATCAACTGCGCCAGGATGTACTCGTAATGCTGACCGGACACGCGCGGGACTTCATTCTGGCCGGCGAATCCGCCGAGATGGCACATCGTGCACAGCGCGTCCTCCGAAACCTTCTTGCCGCGCGCGACCTTGGCGGGGTCCGCCTTGAACCCGGTCGACTTCAATGGCTGCGATGCATACCACGCGGCCAGGTCGAACATGTCGGCCTTGCTCAGATTGGCCACGACCGGCGTCATCATCGCGTTCTTGCGCTGACCGCCCTTGAAGTCGCGCAACTGGATGTACAGGTAGCGGGCCGTCTGGCCTGCCAGATTGGGGAAGGCGCCGGCGGGCGAATTGCCATCGGCGCCGTGGCAGGCCGCACAGGCCTCTGCCTTGACCTTGCCGGCGGCGGCGTCCTGGGCCGACGCGCCGATCGGGAACGACAGCACGGCGGCGGCGATGGATACGATCAGAGGGTTCAGGTTCATGGTGCTCGATTTTTGCAAGAACGAGGCCACCCGAAGGTGGCCTCTCGTTACCCATCGACCGTCATGACGGTCCGCAGTTCACGTCACGGCAGCGTGAAGACGAACACGCTGTTGCCGCGCTTGAAGTCCAGTTGCGTGTTGCCGCCGGCAGCTACGGCGATGTACTGCTTGCCGTCGACGGTATAGGACACGGGCGGGGCATTGACGCCGGCACCCGTCTGGAACGACCACAGCTTCTTGCCGGTCTTCGCGTGATACGCATTGAACATGCCGTTGCCTTCACCGGTGAGCACCAGGTTGCCGGCCGTGGCCAGAACGCCGCCCATCAGCGGCTGATCGGTCTTGACGCTCCAGCCGATCTTGCCGGTGTCGATGTTGACGGCCGACAGGATGCCGTACTGCGCTTCGCCCGGAATCACCTTGAACGCACCGCCCAGCCACAGCTTGCCGCCGGGGTAGGGCGCTTCTTCGACGTGGTAGGTCATCGGCTGATGCAGGTTGGCGGCATAGGCCAGCCGCGTCTTCGGATTGACCGCCATCGGATTCCATTCCACACCGCCATTGGCGCCAGGCAGCATGCGGGCGCCATCGCGGGTCGGCAGCACCCACATGTTTTCCTGGGGCACCATGGCATCGGAGAAGCGGATCAGTTCGAGCGTTTTCGGATCATGCACATAGACATGACCGGTCTTGCCGCCATGGATCACGACCTTCTGCATCTTGCCGTCCTTGCCGGCGGCTTGCGTGATGATGGGTGGCGACACGGCATCGAGGTCCCAGACATCGTGGGCGATGTACTGGAAGTGCGCCTTGTACGCGCCGGAGTCGAGGTCCACCGCGACGATGGAGTCGGTGTAGAGGTTGTCGCCGGGGCGGATATCACCGTACAGATCGGGCGACGGGTTGCCCACGACGAAGTAGACGGTGCGCGTATCCAGATCGACCGCGGGCGTCATCCAGACACCACCGCCGAGCGTCTTGTAGAAATCGCCGCCGTTCTTTTCGAGCAGGGCCTTCTCGTTGGCGATATCACGCTTCATGTTGCGACCCGTGGCGTCGTTTTCCGCCCAGACGCCCTCGTGACCTTTTTCGGGAATCGTGTAGAACGTCCAGATCAACTTCCCGGTGCGCGCATCGAACGCCTTCACGAAGCCGCGAATGCCGTACTCGCCGCCGTTGGTGCCGATCAACACCTTGCCGTCGACGACGGTGGGCGCCATGGTTTCGCTGTAGCCCAGTTCCGGATCGGCGATCTCCGTCTCCCAGACGAGCGCACCGGTCTTGGTGTCGAGGGCGATCAGCTTCGCATCCAGCGTTCCCATGAACAGCGTATCGCCGGAGATGGCCACGCCACGATTGTTCGGACCGCAGCAGTAGGTCGTGATCGGTCCCATCTTGTGCTTGTAGTACCAGAACTGCTCGCCGGTCACGGCGTCGATCGCGTACACGTGGTTGTACGACGTGGTGAGGAACATCACGCCGTTGACGACGATCGGTGCAGTCTGCATCGATTCCAGCACCGCAGTCTGGAACACGAAGGCGGTCTTCAGCTTCGAGACGTTGCCCGTGTGGATCTGGCTGGCGGGGTAGTAGCGGGTCTGCGCATAGCTGCCGTTCGGATGCAGCCAGTTGTTCTTGTCATCGGCGGCGGCGTTCAGCATCGCCTGGCTCACCGGAATCAATTCCTTCGAGATGCCCGACGCCTGCTTGGACATCTCCTTCTGGCCCTGGATCTCATCCGCGTTGGCACCAGAGGCCAACCCGACCAACGCCAGCGACAACGCAATGCGGGTCACGTGGGAGTGAAGATTCATACATCCTCCTGTCGATCATTCACAGAAAACAACGGTCTTATTTCCTGCAAAGACATTCACAATTTCCCAGTGAATCGCAGGAGCGCCGACTATATGCGACTATGTTGTCGTGCACAACCGACACCCTTCGTTTATCCCAGTGGTTTCATGATCAATAGATCAATCGTTTGGACAATGTTCCTGATGTGTTTTGGGCTGTATCCCGGGAACTTCGTCCATGCCCAGAACATGGGCAGCGCCGACTACGATGCCGACGCGTACAGCCGTAACGCCCGCTTGTTGGCCGCTTCCAAGACGGGCGACCGGGACCGCGTGCTGGCACTCTTGCCGCAAGGCGTGGCGGTCAATGCGCGCAACCG
>JAHCKV010000438.1 GCA_026125595.1 Burkholderiales bacterium
GGATCGATTCAATGCCATGCGGATATTCGCGAACATCGCGGAGACCCGCAGTTTCACGGCCGCCGCGGATCGGCTTCGCATGCCGCGCGCCACGGTCTCCGCCACCATCCAGCAACTCGAAGCGCACCTCGGTGCACGGCTGCTGCACCGAACCACCCGACACGTTCAACTCACGCACGACGGTGCCGTCTTTCTCGAACGCTGCCAGCGGCTGCTGCTCGACATGGAAGACGCCGAGTCCCTGTTCCGGCAGGATCCCGCCCGACTCGGCGGCAAGCTGAAAGTGGATGTGCCGAGCCGCATCGCCCGACGCATCATCGCGCCCGCGTTGCCGGATTTCTTCCGGCAGTACCCCGGACTGGAAGTCGAACTCGGCGTCACCGATCGACCGGTCGATCTGCTGCACGAAGGTGTCGACTGCGTGATCCGAGTCGGCAGCGGCGGCAACGACGCCGGGCTGGTGGCCCGTCACATCGGTCTGCTGCCGCAGGGCAACTATGCAAGTCCCGAGTACATCGCGCGGCAGGGCATGCCGCAGACCATCGAGGATCTCGAGCACCATGTCGTCGTGAACTATGCGTCGCCCGGCACCGGACGCATTCTCGATTGGGAGTACATGGATGCCGGCGTCTGTCACACGATCCCGTTGCGCAGTCAGGTCACGGTCAACAATGTGGAGGCCTACATCACGTGCTGCCTCGCCGGTCTGGGATTGATTCAAGTGCCGACCTACGACGTGCAGCACGATGTCGACGCCGGTCGACTGGTCGAGGTGCTGCCCCGGTGGCGCGCGGATGCCCTGCCGATCCGGGCGCTGTATCCCCATCGTCGTCATCTGTCGCAGCGGGTGCGGGTATTCGTCGAATGGGTCGATGCCCTGCTGCGGGATCTCTGCTGTACAGGCACCTGACGCGTACGGCGGCGCCATTGCCATCCGGGACCACCGGCGCCGCGATGCGCGGGCGTCATTTCGTGACCGATCCGGAATACCATTCGGATCATGCTGAAGACCCTGCGCCGCCTCGTCGGTGATCGGCAGGCCGGCTCCGGATTGGAGCCCGCAACGCCCGCCGATGGTGAGACGTTGTTCCGGACGCTCATCGAGCGGATCCCGGATGCGGCCATCGTTCACGTCGACGGGGACGTCGGCTACTGCAACCCTGCTGCGCTGCAACTGCTGGGCGTCGATCGCACCGACGATGTGTACGGGCGTCCGTGGGTCGATTTTCTGGATCCGGCGGACCGCCCCCGGTTTCTCGAATGGACGGCCGCCGTGCTGCGCGGTGACGTCGTGCCGCGTGAGGAACAACGCTGCCGGCGGTCCGACGGATCCACGGTGCCGGTGGAGGTGACGGCGACGGCTGTCGAGTTCGGCGGCAAGCAGGCCGTCCTGTTGCTTGCGCGCGACATCTCGGCGCGTTTGCGCGCGCAGCGGCGCCTGGAGTACACGGTCGCCGCGATGGATGTTGCGCCGGAACCGATCGTGCTGATCGATCGGAGCACGCAGAAATACATCTATGTGAATCACGCGCAGTGCCAGATGGTCGGCTATACCCACGACGAGATGATGCGGATGGGGCCGGCCGACGTGATCGTCGGATTCGACGCCACGGAGTTCGGCCGCATCTATGCCAATCTTCCGATCGGCGGTGACGAACCGCTGCCCGCCGACACGGTCGTCCGGCGGCTGCGCCGCAAGGATGGCTCGGAGTTTCCGGTGGAGTTGAGCCGGGCGTTGCTGCAGACGGAGGACGGGAATGTGGTGATCGCGGTCGCGCGCGACATCACCGAGCGCCTGCGGGCGGAAGCGGAATCGCTCCGGTTCCGGGCGGCGATGGAAGTTGCGGCCGATGCCATCTTCCTGCTGGATCGAGAAACGCTGCGGTTCATCGACGTCAACCAGCGGGCGTGCGACATGCTCGGCATGAGCCGCGAAGAACTGCTGCAGATGGAGCCGCTCGAACTCGACGTGGGCGTCACCCGCTATCAGTATGAGCAATTGATGGATCAGGCGGTCGCGCGCATGCCGGAGCCGTCGCCAGCGGGGCCGGACCGGTATCTGCGGCGCAAGGATGGAACGATCGTACCGCTCGCCATCCGACGGACCGCACGGGTCATCGACGGCCGTACCGTCATCGTGGCGATCGCCCGTGATGTCACCGCAGACCGCCGCGCCGAAGAAGCGCTTCGACTGCGCACGCGCGCGGTCGAGGCGAGCGACAACGCCATCATGATCGTAGACGTACGTCGCGCCGAGCACCCGATCGAGTACGTGAACCCGGCCTTCGAACGGATGACGGGCTATTCGCCGGCCGAAGCGCTGGGCCAGAACGCGCGATTCCTGCACGGCGACGACATCGATCAGCCCGATCTGCTGCGACTGAAGGAAACCGTGCTGTCCGGAGACGAAGGTCGGGTCGTGCTGCGCAACTATCGCAAGGACGGCACGCTGTACTGGAACCAGCTGACCGTTTCGCCGGTGCGGGACGAAGCCGGAATCATCACGCACTACGTCGGCATTTCCGTGGATGTCAGCGAAACCGTTGCCCATCGGCACGAGCTCGAGCATCGCGCCAACCACGACGTGCTGACGGGGCTCGCCAATCGGGGACTGCTGGAAGATCGACTGAAGGTTGCGCTGGCGGCGGCCCATCGGTATCGGCGCATGCTGGCGGTGATCTTCATCGATCTCGACGATTTCAAGGTCATCAACGACGCGCTGGGGCATGCGGCCGGCGACGTGCTGCTGAAAGCTGTCGCCGAACGTCTGCGGTTTTGCGTGCGCGGTGACGATACGGTGGCGCGGCAGGGTGGCGACGAGTTCATCCTGATCCTGACCGAGCAGACCAGCGAAGAATCGGTGATGCAGGTCCTGAATCGCGTGCGCGACGCCGTCAGTGTGCCGGTGCCCATCGCAGACCGGACCGTACAAGTCACCGCGAGCGTCGGTGTCGCGCTGCTGCATCCGGGTGAGCATGCAGCCGCGGACGAACTGATTCGTCGTGCCGATCAGGCGATGTATCGGGCAAAGGCGAGCGGCCGGAATCAGTGCGCGATCTGGCGCGCTCCGTGATCGGCATCGAAGACGCCCGATCGACCGTGCCCCCGACGTTCGCGGCGTCGCTGGTGGCCTGGCAGCGCGTGCACGGTCGCCATGATCTGCCGTGGCAGGGAAGCCGCGATCCCTATCGGATCTGGGTATCCGAAATCATGCTGCAGCAGACGCAGGTCACCGCGGTCGTGCCGTATTTCCAGCGCTTCATGGCGCGCTTCCCGGATGTCGCGGCGCTGGCCGCGGCGTCGGAAGACGATGTGCTGGCCCATTGGAGCGGACTCGGTTACTACGCCCGAGCGCGCAATCTGCATCGCTGCGCCCGGACGGTCATGATCGCGCACGGCGGCGTGTTCCCGCCCGATGCATCGACGCTGGCGACCTTGCCGGGCATCGGGCGTTCGACCGCGGCTGCCATCGCGG
>JAHCKV010000439.1 GCA_026125595.1 Burkholderiales bacterium
CCTGCTGTCGATCTTCGTGGAATCCGGACTGGGCGACAAGCGTCGGGATACTCAGAAGGCGCAGCAGTTCATCGACCAGCAGATCCAGGACTACGAACGGCGCCTGCAGGAATCGGAACGACGGCTGAAGGAATTCAAGCTCAAGAACCTGGCCGCACTGGGGGGAAGCGAGAACACGCTGGGCACCATGTCGATGCTCGAAGGCCAGGCCAGCTCCGTCAGAATCGAATTGCGGGCCGCGCTCCAGTCTCGCGATGCGCTCAAACGTGAACTCGCCGGCGAAGAGCCTGTGTTCGTACCCGATTCGGAACTCGCACAGCGTGATGACCCCGCCGTAGCGGTACCCGAGCTGGATGGTCGTATCGAAGCGCTGAAGAAGAATCTCGATGAATCGTTGCGAACCTTCACCGACCAGCATCCGGATGTGATCGGCACGCGTCGCGTGCTCGCCGAATTGGAGAAAGAACGGGACAAGCAGCTCGAAGCGCGGAAAGCGGCCCAGGCCACCCGGGCGTCCGCCCGCGGCAACGAACCTCGCCGCCAGAATCTGGATCGCAATCCGGTGTACCAGCAACTGAAGTTGTCACTCGCCGAAGCGGAAGCAAACCTTGCGGCACTTCGCGGCAAGGCCGACGAGATCGACTCCAAGCTCGCGCAACTGCGGACCACCGCGCGCCTTCGACCGGAGCTTGAAGAAGAACTGGTTCAGCTCAACCGCGACTATGCCGTGCAGAAGAGCAACTACGACAACCTTGTCACACGCCGGGAAGCCGCGATGATGACCAGTCAGCTCGAACAATCCTCCTCCGTCGCGGACTTCCGCATCATCGAACCACCACGCGTCTCGAACAAACCGGTTGCTCCGAATCGCATGCTGCTGCTGGCCGCCGCCTTCGCAGTGTCGCTGGGCGCGGGCGTTCTCGCGAGCCTCGTGTATAGCCAACTGTTCCCGGTCTTCCACTCGGTGAGAGGCCTGAAGCGCGCAACCCAGCGCCCCGTTCTCGGCACGGTGTCGTTGCAGGGGATTCCTGCAACGCATCGTCGCAAGCGCATGGGACATCTGGCGTTCTTCAGCGGACTCATCGGTCTGGCCGCCACGTTTGGTGCGACATTGGCATTCCTGTTGTTGATGAGCCGAGCAGCCTGAGGCCTTTTCCCCGATGAGCTTGATCGAACAAGCCGCGAAGCGGCTCGAAGAACTGAAGCGGGCTGGCCAGGAAGTCTCCGGCAATCTCGCTTACCCGACCACGCATGAAGAAGCGCCGAGCGAACCCCTGAGCACGGTGGAACTCGCCGCACAGCGGTTGCGAACGCTCCATGCGAGACCCGACCCTGTAACGGCACCACCGGAACCCGAACCCATTCCCCGCGTCCTGCGTCGCCACGCAAGGCCTACGGCGGTCGACGCAGTTGCGGAGCACGAAGAATCGGCTCCGGTCGAGATTCCGGTTCTCGCCTCTCAGCCCGTCGCGCCGACGCGACGAACGCCTGTACCGGATCCGGACGACGAACCGGCGACCGTCGGCGAGAGCCGTTCACGTCATATCGACATCGATTTCGAACGCCTGGCACAGCGCGGGTTGCTGACACCGGATCTGCCGCAATCGCGGATCGCCAACGAGTTCCGGGTCGCCAAACGTCCGCTGCTCAACAACTGCATCGGAAAATCCGCGGGTACTGTCGAGAACGCGCGCCGGATCATGGTCACCAGTGCCGTTCCCGGTGAAGGCAAGAGCTTCGTCTCCTTGAACCTCGCGATGAGCATCGCGATGGAACGCGACAGCACCGTACTGCTGGTGGAAGGAGATCCGACCCGCCCAAGTCTCGCCACGCTGATGGGCATTCCGCCATCGAAAGGCCTGATCGATCTGCTGGTAGATCCGAATCTCGATGTCAGTGACGTGTTGATCCGGACCAACCTCGGACGCCTCAGCTTCATTCCTGCAGGTACTCGTCATCATCACTCGACCGAGCTGCTCGCCAGCAAAGCGATGGAGAACCTCGTGAACGAAGTGGCGTCGCGTTACGAAGACCGCATCCTGATCTTCGATTCGCCCCCGATTCTCGCCGCGCCCGAGCCGCGCGTTCTTGCCCGCTACATGGGACAGGTGGTATTCGTGATCGAAGCCGAAGGCACGTCACAGGGTGTCGTCATGGAAGCGTTGTCCGCGCTCGAGGCATGTCCCATCGTGATGACCCTCCTGAACAAGACGACCAGCCAGGAGGCGGGCTACTACTACTACTACGGCTCGTCGAACTGACGGCGACGATCACCCGCCATGCAACGGCATCTTGCCCGGCCCCCGTTCGTCGTTCGTGCCGCCGTTACGCTGATCGTCGCCCTGATGGCGATCGGATCGGTGTCGGCTGCCGAGTGGCGGCCATCGTTGTCCATCGGGACCAACATGGTCTTCAGCGACAACATCGTGCTGCGCCCCGCCGGCCAGGAGAGGGGTGACGTGGTGGTGACGGTCACGCCGACGATCAGCATCGCGAAGACCGGGGCACGACTCAAGGCACGGGGGTTCTACAGCCCTTCGTTCGTCACGTATCTCGGTGGCTCCGCGAACGACACCGTCCGCAATACGCTCGATGGCACTGCGACACTCGAAGCCGTCGAAAACTTCTTTTTCGTCGACGGTCGAGCGCAGATCAACCAGACTTTTCTTTCACCTCTCGGACCGGCACCAGTCGATGCCGGAAGCGCCACCAACAACCGGACAGAAGTGGCGACCTTCGGATTGAGCCCGTACATCCGTAGCCGGCTTCCTGGCGGATCGAGCTATCAAGTCCGTGGCGACCTCAACTACACCACGACGACGACGGACTCGCGGCCCGACATTCTGGGAACGGGTGTTCAAGCGTCGTGGAACGGCGCCGGCGGGACGTTCGTGACACCGGGACTGGAGTACAACTATTCGGCGACGCAGTTCGGGAACCAACCGGCATTCGGTTCACAGATTGCCCGGCTCAAGGGTGTGATCACGTTCAATCCTGAGTTCTCGGTGACCACCAGCGGTGGTTACGAGACCAACGATTTCGTGTTTTCGCGGACGGAAGGGGTCATCTACGGCGGCGGATTCAACTGGAAACCGTCGCCACGGACGAATGTCCGCGCGAATGCCGAGCACCGGTTTTTCGGCACGTCGTACGACTACGAACTGCTCTACCGCACTCGGCTCACCGCCTGGACCTTACGCGGGGCCCGCCGGATCCAAACCTCTCAACAGCAGATGCAGCAGCTGGGCTCTTCGGGTGCTCGTGCGAGTCTCGATCTGCTGTTGAGCGAGAGCATTCCGGATCCGGTCGAGCGGGCTCAGGCCATCGATCAGTTGCTGTTGCAAAGCGGACTCGGGTCGTTTCTCGGGGGACCGACGCCGATCTTCTCGCCGCGGATCCTGTTGATCGAGAGCGTCGAACCATCGCTGGCGATCCGCGGCGCGCGATCATCGTTGGTCCTGAA
>JAHCKV010000044.1 GCA_026125595.1 Burkholderiales bacterium
CGAACAGGATCTGCGGACGTTTCTCGGCGGCTTCGGCTTCGGCGGTGACGAGGCCGGTCAGGCCATCGGCCCGTTGTCGGGCGGCGAGAAGGCGCGGCTGGCGCTGGCGCTGATCATCTACGCCAAACCCCATCTGCTGCTGCTCGACGAGCCGACGAACCATCTCGATCTGGGCATGCGCGGCGCGCTGACGCTGGCGTTGCAGGCCTACGGCGGCGCGCTGGTGCTGGTGTCCCATGATCGCAGTCTGCTCAAATCCGCAGTCGACGAATTCTGGTTGGTCGCCGACGGTGAGGTCGCCCCGTTCGACGGCGATCTGGACGACTACCGGGACTGGCTGTCCCGCCAGGGGTCGTCGCCCCGTTCTGCGGATTCGGCGGTGCCGGCTCCGACGTTGAACCGGAAGGATCAGCGTCGGTTCGAAGCGGAGCAGCGGGCGCAGGCCGCTGCCCAGCGCAAGCCGCTGGCGAATCAGATCGCCCAGGCCGAGCGCGAGATCGCGCGTCTCGAGGCGGTCAAGCAGGATCTTGAATCGCAGCTCGCGAACCCCGACCTATATGGCGCCGATCGGAAGGACGATCTGACGCGCCTGCTGCGCAAGCAGGGAGAAAACGCGGCCCGTCTGGCGACGCTGGAAGCGAACTGGCTGGAACTGCAGTCGCGATTGGAAGGGCTGGAGACGACGGCATCTGGCTAGAATGCGGTGGAACTGCGCCACGCCTCGACGTTCAAACGCGCGGTTTCGAATTTCCTCTGGAGGAATGAAGCAGTGAAACGAATCGGACTGTTCCTGTTGACCAACCTGGCCGTGGTGTTCGTGCTGGGCATCGTCGCGCAGGTGCTGGGCGTCGACCGCTGGTTGACATCCAATGGCCTGAACCTCGGGGCGCTGCTCGTGTTTTCGGCGCTGTTCGGTTTCGGCGGTGCGTTCGTGTCGCTCGCGATGTCGAAATGGATGGCGAAGCGGTCCACGGGCGCACACGTCATCACCGAGCCGCGGGACGCTACCGAGCGCTGGCTGCTCGATACCGTGCACCGGCAGGCGAAGGCTGCCGGCATCGGTCTGCCCGAAGTCGCGATCTACGACGCGCCGGACATCAACGCGTTTGCCACCGGCATGAGCCGCAACAACGCGCTGGTGGCCGTCAGCACCGGGCTGCTGCGCAGCATGACGAAGGACGAGGCGGAAGCCGTGCTGGGCCATGAAGTCAGTCACGTCGCCAATGGCGACATGGTCACGCTCACGTTGATTCAAGGTGTCGTCAACACGTTCGTGATCTTCCTGTCGCGCATTGTCGGCTACGTGGTCGACCGCGTGATCCTGAAGAACGACCGCGGTCATGGCATCGGCTTCTTCGTGTCGTCGATGATCGCGCAGGTGCTGCTCGGCATCCTCGCCAGCGTGATCGTCATGTGGTTCAGCCGGCGTCGAGAGTTCCGCGCCGACGCCGGCGGTGCGCAGCTCGCCGGCCGCCAGAAGATGATCGCGGCGCTCGAACGCCTGAAGTCCGGTCAGCCGTCGTCGCTGCCCGATGGGATGCAGGCGATGGGGATCGCGACCGAAGCGAAGGAAGGTCTGAAGGCGCTCTTCCTGTCCCATCCACCACTGGACCAGCGTATCGCGGCTTTGCGGGCCGCTGGCGGCTGACCGCGCCGGTAGCTTCCCGATGTAGCGTCGAGCCCCCGATCGCCACCGCGATCGGGGGTTTTCTTTTTCGGAGGTTCCTCCGCAGTGAATCCGGATCGCATCGAGCGTTTCGTCTGGCCGACCGTGGTCGCGTTGCTGGCGGTCGCGTGCGCGCTGGTGCTGCGGCCGTTTTTCTCGGCCATTCTGTGGGCGGCGATCCTGTCGTTCACGACCTGGCCGCTATACGTGCGGCTGCGCTCGCATCTGGGCGGGCACGCCGCGATCGCCGCAACGCTGATGACGACGGCCATCGCCTTGCTGTTGCTGGTGCCGATCGGCGGTGTCGCCATCGCGGTGGTCCAGGGCATCGAACCGCTGCTTGAGACGGCGAAGGGGTGGGCCCACCACGGTATTCCCGATCCGCCCGGCTGGCTGACGCGGATCCCGTTTGTCGGCGAATCGGTGCGGATGAGTTGGGCCGAAGCGGCTCGGGACGGTGCCGGGTTCGTCCGCAATCTGCTGCGGTTGACCACGCCCGATCGCCTGACGCTGCTCGCCATCGGCCGCGCGCTGCTGGACGGCACCGTCACGCTGATCCTGTCGACCGTCATCTGCTGGTTCCTGTACCGCGACGGCGACGTGATCGCGGAACGGCTGCGCCGTCTCGTGAGCCGGCTCGCCGGCGTTGCGGCGCTGCGGTTGGTGGAGGTCGCTGAGAACACCATCCGGGGCGTCGTCTACGGCATCCTCGGCACCGCCGTCGCCCAGGCGGTGCTGCAGACCGTCGGACTGCTCGTCGCCGGGGTGCCGGGTGCGTTGCTGCTGGGCGGACTGACGTTCTTCCTGTCGGTGGTCCCGGTCGGCCCGCCGGTCGTGTGGCTGGGCGCCGGTGCCTGGCTCTATTTCGACGGCCAGCCCGTCTGGGCTGCCGCGATGCTGCTGTGGGGCGTTCTGGTGGTCAGCAGTGTCGACAACGTCGTCAAGCCGTACCTCATCAGCCGAGGTGCCCGGATGCCGTTCGTGCTGGTGTTGCTCGGCGTGTTGGGTGGGGTGCTCGCATTTGGCTTCATTGGTGTCTTCATCGGTCCGACGCTGCTCGCGGTCGCGTACCGGCTGGTGCTCGAATGGAGCGCGATGCGACGTTCCGCCGATGGACCACCGGCGCTGGAGTTGCCGGCCCCTGGCGACGGATCTTCGACGTCGAACCGCTGATCCGGTGTCGAGTGACCGGTCAGATTGACGCGAGGCGTCATTCCGGGACCGGACGCCGTCGTCGGCGATGTTTCGCAATGCATTGATTATGATCTGTAAAAATAAATAAAACGATCGTTTTAACCTGACGGGCGTCAGTTTTGCATTGCACTGCTGCGCCGGCTCTCTTTCCTGCGGTCCCGCCCCGAACCCGCTCGACGAGCCCAGCGACCCGGTCGACCCGAACGACCCGACCGAAAACGTTCGCAGAAGATGAATCGTGGTACCAACCGACAACATCCGCAGTCGTCAGCGGGGTTTCTCGCTGATCGAAGTGGCCATCCTGATGGTGGTGGCCGGTTTGCTCTCCGTGAGCATCCTGCAGGGGCAACGTGTCATCGACAACGCCCGCGTCCGTGCCGTCATGCGGCAGCAGGATCACGTCGAAGCAGCCTTCCTCGCTTTCCAGGACCGTTACCGCGCGCTACCCGGGGACTACCGTTCCGCGGTGGACAACATTCCGCAGGTCACCGCCAGCGGCAACGGCAACGGCCTCGTGGAACACGAGACCGGAACACTGGTCGGCGCCACCGGAACACCCTTCGAAGCAGTACTCGTGTGGCATCACCTGTCCCAGAGCGGCATGTTGAACGGCGAGTACCCGTTCAATCCGAACAACATCTCCCGATCCGTGCCGACCAATCTGTGGGGCGGCTACATCAACATCGCTTACGACAACTACTACGGTGATCCTTCCGCGGCGCCGATCAGCCGGCACACGCTGAAGACCGGCAACAACGTGCCGGTCCGCGTGCTGTTCGAGATCGATCAGAAGATCGACGACGGGCAGGCGTTGACGGGTCGGTTCCAGTTCTCCAATTTCGTGTGGGCCGGTGCAGCACCGCCGGCACCGGGGTTGGCCGGCGAATGCGCGTCGACTGCCGGTGTCTGGAAGGCGGTGATCGACAATCCGCCGACGAACTGCGGTGGTGCGTCGGTTCTGTAGGCGCGGCAGGTTCTGTGGTTAGTTCGGCGCTGTCCCGGGGCGCTCACCGCATCCAGGCGGCGACCAGCACCGGCAACACCATGATGAAAATCCCCTGCGCGCAGCTGTAGTGCCACAGCAGCGCGCAGTTGTCGTACGTGGCTCGTCGCATCGGGCTGATTCGCCCGCTCCACGCGCGGACCGTCAGGTGCAGCGCGATCAACGTCAGCAATACGCCGTGAAACCCCTGATAGCTCAGTAGCGCCGCGATCGTGGCGCTCCACCCCATGCGCGTCGGTTCGAGTCCGGCATCCCGATACGCATCCAACCCCAGCAGGAACGCCGCGATCGCCATGCCGGCGGCCAGCACGAAAAGAATGCCACGCCATCGCGGCAGCACCGCCTGATCGCGACCGCGTCCGGCCCACCACCAGGCTGTCGCGCTACCGATGAACAAGGCCCCGGCGAGACCGAGTGGTCCACCCGCCGGCAGCCGTGCGCCCGGCGGTGGACAGACATCGGCCAGCATCGCGACATGCAGATGCGCGAACGCCATCGAGGCCAGCACGCTGGTGTCGACGACCAGCAAGATCACCGTCGCCCACCAGGAGTGGGATGCACGTCCGTGGGCGCCGATCGGCAGCGACACACCCGCAGCGGCTTCTGCAGTCCGCAGCGGGGGAGCCTGATCCGTACCGCCCAGCCACTTCCACACACAGAAGATCGCGACCGCGCCCAATGCGAATGCCGGCGTGATGGCCTGAATCGTCAGCAACAGGAAGAATCCGGCGGTGCCGACGGCAGCGAGCAACGGCAGCCAGCCGTAACCGGGCAACATCAGGATGTGGCTCGGCCGTGCCGAAATGGCCGTCGTGACCAGCGTTTCGCGCCGTCCGGTCGCTGTCCCCGGCAGCCAATGGCGGCCTTGCTCGATCTCGTGCGAAAGCGCCGGGTGATCCCACAGCGGATAGCGCGAATCGATCTGCGGAATGCTGCGCGTACCGTAGTCTCCGAACGGCACCCATTCCAGAGTCGGTGCGTTCCACGGATTGCCGTGGGGCTGCTCGGTTCTGCGCGCGACTCGTACCAGATCGAACAGGAACAGTGCGACACCGGCCGTGAGTACCGCCGCGCCGGTACTGGAGATCAGGTTCAGCAGATTCCAGCCCATGTCGGACGAATAGGTGTAGACCCGTCGCGGCATACCCAGCATGCCGGTGATGTGCATCGGGAAGAACGCGATGTGGAACCCGCCGAACATCAGCCCGAACACCCAGCGTCCCATCGCTTCGCTGAACCGGTGACCGTTCACCAGCGGTGCCCAGTAGTACAGCGCGGCGAACACCGGGAACAGCACGCCGCCGATGATCACGTAGTGGAAATGCGCGACGATGAAATACGTGTCGTGCACCTGCCAGTCGAACGGCAAGACCGCGACCATCACGCCGGTGAGGCCGCCGAGAACGAACGTGAACAGGAAGCCCAGCAGGAACAGCGTCGGCGTGTCGAACGACACTCGACCTTTCCAGATCGTCGCGAGCCACGCGAAGATCTGCACGCCGGCCGGCAACGCGATCGCGAGGCTCGCTGCCGAGACCAGGCTCAACGAGAGCGAACCCAGGCCGGCGGTGAACATGTGGTGCGCCCACAGCGCAAAACTCAACAGCCCGATCGCGAACAGCGCCATGACGATGGCGTCGTGGCCGACAAGCCGGGTGCGCAGCAGCGTCGGCACCATCGTCGACACGAGGCCGGCCGCCGGCAGGAAGATGATGTACACCTCCGGATGCCCGAAGAACCAGAACAGGTGCTGCCACAGCAGCGGATCGCCGCCGCGGGTCGCTTCGAAGATCGGCCAGTCGAAGGCGCGCTCCATCTCCAGCAGCGTGGTGCCCGCGATGATTGCCGGGAACGCCAGGATGATCATCATCGCGGTCACGAGCATCGACCACGCGAAGATCGGCATGAGGCGCAGTGTCATGCCCGGGGGGCGCATCATCACGATGCCGATGATGAGTTCGATGGCCCCGGCGATTGCCGAGATCTCGATGAAGCCGATGCCCAGCAGCCAGAAATCCGCGTTGAGCCCGGGCGAGTGCTCGCGACTCGTCAGCGGCGGGTACATGAACCAGCCGCCGTCGGGCGCGAGGCCGAAGAACAACGAGCAGAAGAACCCGAGCCCGCCGATGGCGTAGGCCCAGAACGCGTAGGCGCTGAGACGTGGAAACGGCAGATCGCGGGCGCCCAGCATCGCCGGCAGCAGATAGACGGCGATGGCCTCGACGATCGGGACGGCGAACAGGAACATCATCACCGTGCCGTGCATCGTGAAAACCTGGTTGTAGGTCGCGGCGCTGAGCAGCGCGTTGTCGGGGATGGCCAGTTGCGCCCGCATCATCAGTCCGAGCACGCCGGCCAGCAGCAGGAACAGCATCGCCGTGGCGATGTACAACAGGCCGATCTGCGTGTTGTTGACCACCGACAGCCAACGCCAGCCACCGGGTTGATGCCATGCAGCTTGCAGTCGCGCCAATTCGTCCGGCGGCCGCGGTAGCGGATTCGGCAATCCGTCGGTGTCCGGTGTCATCGGAGGTGCTCCAGGTAGGCCACGAGATCGTCGAGATCGCGACCGATCAGATGATGGGTCGCCGGCATGCGCGCACCGGGCTTCAGGTCCTGCACGGTGGTGATCCAGCGGGCGAGGGCGCCATGATCGTTGCGCAGGGTGCCGGCGCCGAGTTCGAGCCGGCTCGCCACATGGGTCAGATCGGGGCCGAGACGTCCGCGCTCGGCGACGCCGCGGATCGCATGGCACGAATCGCAGCCGCGGGACAGGAACACCTGGCGGCCCCGTCGCGCCGCTTCGTCGTCCGGTGGTATCGCATCGCGAGCCTGTCGTTCGAGCCATGCGTCGAACTCGGCCGGCGTTTGCACGACGACCGTCAGGCCCATGCGCGCGTGCTGCGTGCCGCAATACTCGGCGCAGATGCCGCGATAAGTACCGGGTTCGCGCGGCGTGAACAGCAAACGGTTGTCACGGCCCGGCACCGTATCCATCTTGCCGCCCACTGCCGGTACCCAGAAGCTGTGAATGACATCGGCCGTGCCGAGCGACAGCAGCACCTGGCGGCCGACCGGCACGCGGATTTCGTTCGCCAGCGTGACGCGTCCCGGTCCGGGCGTGTCGGGATAGTGGATCTCCCACCACCACATGCGTCCGACGACATCGACGATCAATGCGTCGGGCGGCCGTGCGCGATCCAGCCCCTGCGTGACTGAAACGCTGTACAGGAACAGGGTGGTCAGCAAAACGGCGGGCACGCCCAGGCCACCGCCCACGATCCACCAGGCCGCCGCGATCGGGCGTGAGTGACGGCGCAGCGCGAGCGCCAGCAGCAACGACATCACGGCGAGCAATGCAACTGCGCCGCCGATCAGCAGCCACGTGATGTGGTCCAGCAGCAGCGCTTCCACGCTCGCCGGCCGGAACATCGTCAGTGGCGTGGCGTCGAATGCGTTCATTCAAGCGACAGCAGAAACGACGCCATGTCGCGCGCGTCGTCCGCGGATATCCCCATGGCGGGCATCAGCGTGCCCGGCACCATCGCCGGCGGGTCCTGCAGCCACGACACGAGCAGGGTCGGCGTGTTTGGTATGTGCCCCGCGATGTAGCTGCGTCGTCCGAATGCGTCCAATGACGGACCGAGCGTGCCGCGCGATGCGGGCACCCGTGGAATCTCGTGGCAACTGCCGCACTGGAACTGGGTCACGAGTGCCATGCCGCGCACCGGATCGGCACCGGCAATCGTGCGCAGCCGGGCAGCGGGATCCGGCGTTTCGGGACTGCATCCCGCCAGCGCGCAGACGATGATTCCCCAGGCGCCGGATCGCGTCATCATGGCGACGCCCTCATCGTACGGAACTGCAACAGCCACGGCGGGAACTCCCGGCGCTGCGATGTCTCACAGAGAACGCACATCCCGTGCATGCACCGATCTTGCGACTCTTCAGGCTCCCGATGACACGACGCCGCACGCTCTTCCTCCGTTTCGCGATGGTGTCCGCGGTCGGACTGCTTCTGGCGGGCGCGGCGATCTTCGTCTTCGACCTGTCGTACGACGTATCGGCTTTGCGCCCGCACACGCGACCCGTGCACGCGATGCTGGAAAAGGTCATGCACCATGCGGTCGATGTGCGTTCGCGCGACATCGAAGCGCCTGCGATGCCAGATATGGCGTCGGAACGCGGAGCCGCCTGCTATCGCGATACGTGTGCGCAATGCCATGGAGGTCCCGGCGTCGCGCCCGGCCCCATCGGCATGGGAATGCAGCCGCTGCCCGGGCCGCTGGTGGACGCCGCGCGACGGTGGGAACTGCGGCACGTGTATTGGATCACCCGCAACGGCATCAAGATGACCGGCATGCCGGCCTGGGAATACCGGCTCTCGGACGACGATCTGTGGGCCGTATCCGGTTTTGTGCTGCAGCTGGCGCAGCTGTCGCCGGCAGACTATGCGAAACGAATGGATGCCGCACAGGACCTCCGCTGCCCGGAATCGACGCCATGCGTCGGCGCTGCGTGTGTCGCCGTGCAGACGGTCGCGATCGACGATGACGACTGGATGAACCGCGCGCAGATCGCACTGGGTCAGTACGCGTGTACAGCCTGCCATGTGATTCCCGGCACCGTGGGGCCGGAAACCCACGTCGGACCGCCGCTGGCCGGCCTGGGTGCGCGACAACTGCTCGTGGGGCGACTCCCCAACACGCCGCAGAATCTGGCGCGCTGGATCCGCGATCCGAAGGCGATCGATCCCGCCACCGCGATGCCCGATCTGTCGGTATCGGAAGAACATGCGGCATTGATGGCACGCTACCTCGCGACGTTGCGGTAGCGGCCTGCTTGCGTCGTGGTTCAGTCGACTCTGCGGGATGCCGCCGGATGCCCGCGGAAGATCCGCCCGCGCCGAACCCACGCCCCAAACCGCATGTTCTGCATCGACGGACACGGAAAGCACATCGTCACGCCGACGGCGCGCTTCACGGTGCATTCTTGCCCGACGCCGGGCGGTGGCGGCGAACCGGTTCCGGCGCCGGCTGTTCGACGTTCAGTGCCGTCTTTTCCCGCTCAGCCCATTCGCTCGGCGACCCTTTGGCGGCGTCCGGCTGCGATGCGTGTTCGTTCAATGCATCCTTCGACGACGCCGAATCCCGGTACTCGTCGGCCTCGTGGGCGGTCGAACCTGGTTCGGCAGTCGCCTTCGAATGCCGTGCCGGTGCTGCCGCCGGCTTGCGCTTCCTGACCGGGATGTTGGTGTCCTTCGGTGCTGCGCGCGTTGCCGCGCCCGCAGCAGGCTTCGTATCTGCGCGATGCTTGACCATGGTATCGGCCTCCGGAGACGGATCGACCCGCTTCCAGCAATCGGGGTGCCGTTGCCCCGTGGTCGATATCCGCCGCGATGCGCCGGCGAGCGGCAGGATCTACAGGCGATCGGTAACTTTCACCGCGGTGATCGCCGCGCCGGATCCCGGGGCGGCGAGGGTTTCGAGGCGGGCGAGGGAGCCGGTGTGGTGTTCATCGCCGTGGACGCGGTGCCGTCCGCCGTCGAGGTCGTCGGTGGTGCAGCGGCGGATCGCGATCGGCGGGAACGGGGCCGAACGTTGTGGTGCTCTTCCCGCATGAAGGCGACGGGCAGGCCGTCGGCGGAACGCCGGTCAGGGGATTTCGGTTTCGTCATCGGAGGGCTCCGGAGATGGAGCCCGAACCGTCGCAACCGAGGTGCCGAACGCCGTCAGGCCGTCGGTGCCGTCAGCCAGTGGACGCAGAACAGCCGTTCGGGATCGGTCCACGCCGGGCCGACGCCGAAGCCGGCTTGCGTTGCCATCGCGCGCAACCCATCGAGCGTGAACTTGTGCGAGTTCTCGGTGTGCACGGTCTCGCCTTCGTCGAACGCATAGCATCTGCCGTTCACCCGGACGCTCTGCGCGCGACGGCTCACCAGGTGCATCTCCACGCGGCGCAGCGGCGCGTTGTAGAACGCCGCGTGATCGAACGCGTCCAGATCGAAATCGGCGCCGAGCTCGGCATTGGCCCGTGCGAGCAGGTTCAGGTTGAACGCGGCCGTCACCCCTTGGGCGTCGTTGTAGGCAGCGTGCAGCACCTCGGGTCCCTTGACCAGATCGAAGCCGAGCAGCAGTCCGCCACCGCGCAGCAGCCGGCCCGCCTGTGTCAGGAACGCCAGTGCGTCGTCCGGATCGAAGTTGCCGATCGTCGAGCCGGGAAAAAACCCGATCCGCCGGCCGGTCCCGTCGAGGCGCGGTGGCAATGCGAACGGCCGCGTGTAGTCGGCGATGATGGGTTGCACGATCAGATCCGGATGATCGGCACGCAACGCGACGGCGGAGGCATTGAGGTGTTCGCCCGAGATGTCGATCGGCAGATAGCGCCGCGGCGCATCGAGCGCATCGAGCAGCAGCCGGATCTTGACCAGCGACCCTGCACCGAACTCGACGATCTCCGCGTGCGGTCCGATTTGGGCCGCCATTTCCGGCGCGTGGTCGGCCAGGATCCGCAGTTCGGTGCGCGTCGGGTAGTACTCCGGCAGTTCGCAGATGCGATCGAACAGCCGCGAGCCCTCGGCGTCGTAGAAGTGCTTCGGCGGAATGCGGCGCGGGCGACGGGCCAGCCCGGCCACGAAATCGGCGGCGAACGAAGACTTCGCGTCCGCGGGGAAGGACGACAACCGACGGGCGCTGAGCGCGGAGGCGGGCATGGTCAAAGGTCCTTTGCGAGCCGCAGGCCGCTGAACTGCCAGCGCGCAGCGGGTGGAAAGAAATTGCGGTAGCTCGTGCGGACGTGTCCGGTCGGCGTCGCGACGCTGCCGCCGCGCAGTACCAGCTGCCCGACCATGAACTTGCCGTTGTATTCGGCGGCGGCGCCGGACAATGGTCGGAAGCCCGGATACGGATCGTACGAAGAGCGCGTCCATTGCCACACGTGGCCGCTCATCTGCCGCATCGACGCCGACGCCGCGGCCGCTTCCCATTCGAACTCGGTCGGCAAACGCGCTCCAGCCCATTCCGCGAACGCCGCCGCTTCGTACAAGCTCAGTTGCGACACCGGCGCGTCCGGCGCCATCGGTTGCACGCCGTGCAATCCGAAGACATGCCACGGATCGGTGGACCGATCGTGGGCGGCGAGTCGAGGATCGTCCGCGGCCAACCAGTAGGCGGGGTGCTGCCACGACCCTGCCTGGACGGCAGCCCAGCCATCCGACAACCACAATTCGGGTCGCCGATAGCCGCCATCGGCGATGAACGCAGCGAACTCGCCGCAGGTCACGGGGCGATCGGCGATCGCGAACGGTTGCAGCAACACCGCATGGCGCGGGCGCTCGTTGTCGAATGCAAACGCGCTGCCCTCATGGCCGACTTCGGCGATACCACCCGCGTGCACGAACCATCCGGTAGTCGTCGCGCCGGTCGGCGCCAGCGTGGTGGGCGCGGGCAAATAGGCAGGCAACAGCGGATTGCACGACAGCGCGTGCAGGATGTCGGTGATCAGCAGCTCCTGATGCTGCTGTTCGTGATGCAGGCCCAGTTCGAGGATCGGCACGATCGCGTCGAGCGTCGACGAGTCGGTCGAGCGCAGCAGTGCGTCCACCGCCTGATCAACGTGTCGCCGATAGGCGTGAATCGTGTCGAGCGACGGCCGCGTCAGCATGCCCCGTTGCGGGCGCGGATGCCGCGGGCCGAGGGCCTCGTAGTACGAGTTGAAGAGGAAATGAAACTGCGGATCGAACGTCCGGTATCCGGCAGCGTGGGGCCGCAGCAACAACGTCTCGAAAAACCACGTCGTGTGCGCCAGATGCCATTTCGTCGGACTCGCATCGGGCATCGATTGAATGCACTGGTCTTCGGCCGACAGCGGGGCAGCGCGCGCGAGAGTCTCCGCACGGACCGCTTCATAGCGCACCTGCCAGGACGTTGCGTCGTGCGCATCGCCTTCGGAGCGCATCGCGGTTGGACGCACCGGATCGGAAGTCACGCGACCGTCACGTTCTTCAACGCGCAGCATCGTGATATCCGGCGAAATTGTGCGAGGGGCGAACGGGGCAATGGCTCTGGTCGGTTCGTCGGGGCATGTCGGATCCTGTGGTGGCGTGTAATTCAGCAACCGGTGTTCCCGAGAAGGGCTGTCGATCATAACGCTGATGGATGTCCCGAGCGTCACCCGGCGCTGCGGCGACCGCCCCGGCCTCGCGGTCGGTTCGTCAGCAACCACGCGGGGGCAAACGCCCGTGCCGGGCTACGCAGTCATCCTTCAACGGGTCGCGGTCGCGGGCGTCGCCGATCTGCCTATTCGTTCGTTGCGCGATCCTCCGCCGGCACCGGATTGATCGGGGTCGGCCCGCCAGTGTTGCTGCGCCTCGATCGGTCGGTCCGCCGAGGTTGCTGGGCCCTCGATCAGCGGGCCCTGACCGGACAGTTTCAAGTGGGCACGGACCGTCCCGTTTTCAAGTCGAAACAGGCCTCGAATGACGGGCTGTCACCGATTGAACAAAAACTATCGTTCCATTGGTGGCCGTGGGATGTTGTCTTGCACTTGAAGACTTCCCTACACTGAAGCCAAGCATTGCGGGTGTCATGACCCCCTACGCCGGTGTCTTCGCCTCCGCACGTTGCGGACGGGGGGCCGGGCGGTGCAACGACACGCAAGCCTATGTGCTGGGAAATGTCATCGCGACGAGCTACGTCACCATCACGGCGGAGCATCTCTTGGCCGATGCCGTCGCGAGCGCGAAAGGGGTCGAGACCAAGGGCACCATCGAGGTGGGCTACAGCACGGCCACCGCGGATGTCACGTCCAACGTGCTGGCGTACATCGATCAGGGACGCGTGTACTCGACATTCGGAGACATTCGTCTGTTGGCCACCGAAGGCGACGACCGCGACGGCAACCCCGTGTCGACCGGCCCTTCCGCTAGCGCGACCGCGTCACAGGGCGTGTATGCCAGTGGCGATGAAGAAAATTCGCAGACCCACGTCAACCAGAACACGACCGTCAAAGCCTTCGTCGGCAACCCGGACACGACCCGGACCAGCACGGCGGACGTGCGTGCGGCGGGCGAGGTGAGCCTCACGGCCGGTTCGTGGACAGAGGCCAACTCCGAGGCCTTGATCGGCAGCAATGCCGCATTCGTGGCATCCAGCGATGCCAGGGCCTACATCACCGCGACGAAGGTGACGCACGTCGCCACAAGATAATCGTCTTCGTCGACGCGTCGACCGCCGGCGGTTTGTCAGATCGCGAAGTGGTGGATGCCGCCCCAGATGACGAACAGCATGAGGGCGGCGCCGATGGCGAATGCCCCGATGCAGCGCGGTCCTGTCAGATGGCCTTCGCGGATGGCGATGAACGACACCAGGATCGGCAGCGGGTAGTAGACGAACGTTGCCGTGACCAGGCCTGGAGAAAACTTATCGGAAACCACCGTGTAGTAGAGGTGCACGACGAAATTCCAGAACAGATTGGCACTCGCCCATGACATCAGCGCGAACACAGAGGCGCGGGACGGGCGGCGGCTCGCCCATGCCGTGAGGGTGACCAGGATTGCCATGAAGACGCTGTTGTTGATCCAGAACGTCAGTCCGGGCATGACCGAGCCGCCCATGGCGTCGGCGATGTACTGCGGAAAGCCGCCGAACCACTCCTCGCAGATGTGGATGGCATAGATGGCGGGCATCAGCCAGATGAGGCGGTCGAAACGCCATGCTGGACAGGTCGGTGATGGGTGTGCGGTCATCGGTAGAGCGAGCGTCGGTGCTGGAAGCGTCCAAGTGTCCCGGCGAGAGTGTATCGACCAAGACCTTCGGTGAGAAATGCGATCGCGCGAACCGAGTCGGTGATCCGGCGGGTCCTGCGTGGAGCGAAGCGGAGAGCGCGAAGAAGGTCGCCCGAATGCATCCGGCGCGGTGCGTATCGCCGCCTTCGAGACAATCCTAGGGAAACGCCGAAAAAGG
>JAHCKV010000440.1 GCA_026125595.1 Burkholderiales bacterium
TGGGCATCCCGACGGCCGCCACGGGCCGGTCGTACGCAGTGGGGAGCTTTTCGTCAGCCGTCTACCGCGCCGCGGGGCCTTCCAGTCCTTTCAGCAACGCGTCATGAAATTCGTCCGGGGCTTCCACCTGCGGCGAGTGGCCCAGTTCGGGAAACTCGATCAATGTCGATCCGGCAATGGCTTTCGCGGCGCGGCGACCGAGCGCCGGGTAGTGACCCAGCCGCTGCGCGACATCCGGCGGGGCGCGGTTCGCACCGGGTGCGGTGCGGTCCATGCCGCCGATCAGCAGCAGCGTCGGCACCTGGATCTGCCCGAACTCGTAGATCACCGGCTGCGTGAAGATCATGTCGGAGGCCAGCGCCTGGTTCCGCGTGACGCGCTCCCGGCCGCTGCCCCAGTACAGGCCATCGGCCATCGCGACCCATCGGTCGTACTCGGGCTTCCACCGGCCGTTGTAGTAGTACTTGAGCTGGTAGTTCTTGATGCTCTCGTACGTGGTCTTCTGCTCGCCCGCGTGGTTCTGATCGACGGTCGCGTACGGCACCCCTTCGGCTTTCCAGTCTTCGAGGCCCAGCGGATTGACGACGACCAGTTGCTCGGTCATGTCGGGATACATCAGCGCGAAGCGCGTCGCGAGCATGCCGCCCATCGAATGGCCGAGGATGGTCACGCGGTCGACGCCGCGGCTGGCCAGCAGCGCCCGCGTGTTCGCGGCGAGCTGATGGAACGTGTACTGATAGTGCCGGGGTTTGGTGGAGCGGCAGAAGCCGATCTGGTCGATCGCGATCACGCGATAGCCCGCGGCAGTCAACCGGCGGATGCTGTCTTCCCACGTGGCGGCGCAGAAGTTCTTGCCGTGCAGCAGCGCGACGGTCCGGCCATTCGGGCGCTGCGACGCGACGTCCATGAAGGCCATCGAGACATCCTGGCCCTGGGATCCGAATTCGAACCGTTCCACCGGGAACGGATAGTCGAAGCCTTCGAGCTCTTCGCCGTAGCGCGGCGCTTCGGCGCGGGCGAATCCGAAAACGACACTGGCCGCGACAAGGGCGGCCAGCCGTTGCTGCCATCGGTTCATGGAGTTCTCCGGGAGTGAAGGGGTGAACCGTGGGCCGGTTCCGAGCGAGGCCCAGGTTTCGAGTTCCGGCGCGACGACCATCCGGGCGACGCAGTTGGGTGGGGCCGTTGCAACACGCGTGCGGGGCGCTCCGACAACCGCGCGAACTTCACGAAGCTCATGGCTTGAAGCCGGGAATGAGCCCTTCCAGTCGCGTTGCGGGCCTTGGCGTCCGCCGACGGGGCGGACCATCGCCAGGGGGCGGGCGTCGGCTCGACGGATCGGCGTCCTGACCCACCACAGCCTGGAAACTGACGATGTAGCGGTCGAGGTCTTCGTGGATCGATCCGACCGTCGTCGACCTCGCCCGCAGCGCGATGCCGTCGGTGCTGTTCAACGTGTCGCGCAGCCGGGTGCGCCGATAGGCCGGCAACTGCGTGTAGAGGAACTCGCTCAGGGCGTCCGGCAGGAAGATCTGCGAAGTCAGCAGCGCCGCGCCACCGTTTCGCACCTTGAAGTGCAGGTGCGTCGTCCGACCTTCATACCAGCCGGGATAGATCGTGCGGAACACCGCCAGCCCATCGTCATCGGCCGGCAGACTGCCGCGCAGGAAGGTGCGGCCTTCGGTGGAGATCGTGCCGTCGTCCCCCTGGCCGGGATAGCCGGAGTAGAAGCCGGCGGCGTCGCAATGCCACAGATCGGTCAGCGCGCCGGCCAGGGCGCGGCCGAGTCCGTCGACTACCCGCAGTCGCACTTCCAGCGGAATGCCAGGCAGACCTTCGGTGATGTCGGACCGCAGCAGACCGGGATCGAAGTAGTACGGCCCCTCCGTGGTGGGGGTCGTCGGCACCGGTGGCAACGCTGCAGCGGCGGTGGCTCCATGGCCCGGCGCCACGGCAGTCGCGGTGACACCTGCCGTGACGGCAGTCAACAGACGCCGGCGGGACAACGAAAAAACCGGATCGCATTTGTCCAACGCGCACTCCCCGTTCATGATGATGGCGGCCATCGGCTGGTTCGAGCCCGATCGCCATCGAAGGTTTCCGGCAGCACCCATCGCATTCTCCCCCATGGCCCGCATCCATCCTGCCGGCTGGCGCGAAGTCGAAGCCCTCGGCGCCGCCCAGCGCGAAATCGAGACACTGCACCTGCTCGCGGAAGCGCTGCCCGACGCGTACAGCGTGTTCCATGGCGTGCACTGGACGCGGCTCGAGCGTGGCGCGAGCGTGTTCGGCGACATCGATTTCGTCATCGTCGCGCCGTCGGGCCGCACGCTGCTGATCGAACAGAAGGCCGGTTTCCTGACCGAAACACCGGAGGGTCTGATGAAGGCCCATGGACGGACCGCGAAGAACGTCGCGGTCCTGCTGGCCCGGAATGCCGACGCCGTGCGGGTGCGTTTTGCTGCGACGCATCAAGGCGAGGCGCTGCCGCTCGAAACCCTGCTGTACTGCCCGGATCACCACGTCCGGAATCCGGCCGCCGTGGGGATCGAGCCCGAACGCATCGTCCACGCGGGCAGCCGCGAGCCCCTGTCGAAGGTGATTCGCCGGGCCCTGCCTCTGGATGAGCCGGCGTCGCCGCTGGCCGCGCGCGTCGGTCGTTTCTTCGCCGACGTTCTGGAACTGGTGCCGGATATCGGAGCCGTGACCGACAAGGTCGACGGCCTGTATACGCGGTTGTCCGGTGGACTGGCGGAATGGGGGCGGCGCATCGAGGCCGATCCGTTCCGGCTCCACGTGATCGGCACTGCCGGCAGCGGCAAGACGCAACTGGCGCTGGCCGCTTTTCGAGATGCGGTGGCAGCCGGGCGGCGTCCGCTCTACGTCTGTTACAACCGGCCGCTCGCAGACCACATGGCAGGACAGGTGCCGCCTGGTGGAGAAGTAGCTACTTACCATCAGCTGTGTGAACGGACCGCACGAATGCTCGGTCAGCGGCCGGATTTCTCGCGCCCGGACGCGTTCCGGCAGCTCGAGGCCATCTTTGCCGACAGTGTTCCAGGGCCCGATGCGCTGTTCGACGAACTATTGGTCGACGAAGGACAGGACTTCGATATCGCATGGCGCGATCCGCTGCTGCGCCGTCTGCGCGAGGGCGGACGCGCGTGGTGGTTCGAAGACCCGATGCAAAACCTGTACAGCCGGCCGCCGGTGCCCTTGCCCGGCTGGGTGCGGTTGCGCGCCGACACCAATTTTCGCAGTCCGACCCAGGTCGTGGCGCTGCTCGGTCAGCTGCTCGGAGACGTGACGACGATCCACGGCGCGAGCCCCGTGGAAGGTGAAGTGGTTACTCACAACGTCTATAGTACCCAAGCCCAGCTGATCGAACAGACAAAGTCAGCGATCACTCATGCAGTCGGGCAGGGATTCAAGCGATCGGCCATCGTGGTGCTGAC
>JAHCKV010000441.1 GCA_026125595.1 Burkholderiales bacterium
CGACTGGCGGCCGCCGATGCGGAAGTCGTTCTGCGCCGGCGCCACGTCACCGATGTTGCCGGAGCCCTGGAAGGTGTGGACCAGGACGCCGTTGGCGTAGGTCTGCACCAGACCGCGGTCGTAGACCACGGCGATGTGGGTCCATTCGTTGGTGGGCGCCACGTAGCCGGTGTTGATCCAGTTCCAGCCCGGATTGGTGTTGGCGAAAGCCCAGCGGATCGAACCGTCGGCGAACCGCGCGACTTCGTATTCGCCCTCGCGGTTCATGATGATGCCGCCTTCCGTCGGCAGCCCGCCGGGCCCGGTGGGCTTGATCCACGCTTCCATCGTGAGCGTCTCGCTCATCTGCAGATTGGCGCGGTTGCCGACGTTGACCACGTCGGGCAGGTTGCCCGACACGCTGGTCGAACTGAAGGTCAGCGCCCGTCCGGCCAGCGCGGCCGTCGGCTTCACATCCGGCAGCACGTGCAACAGGTAGTAGTCGGGCACGCCGGAGAGACGTTCCCGCGGCACCAGCGTCACGCCGTCGCCCGGGTCGGTGTCTTCCGCCGGGAACAGATACGCCTCCAGCTTCACGTTCTCGTCGGCCTGGAACAGCACGCCGGTGTCGACGACCTTGACCACTTCGATCATGTCGCCGGTCAGCACGGCGTTCGCCGCATTGCCGAACTGCCGCAATGCCTCGGGCGCGGAGATCACGTACCAGTCGCCTTGATCGCCGAGATGGAACGTGAACCCGCCCAGGGTCGTGCCCTGACGGACTTCGGGCAATGTCGCCGCGAACGTCGACACGTCGTTGCGCGCGGACAGACCGTCGCGGGTCTGGAACTCGTATTCGTCGGGTTCGAGCACGTCGGCACCGGCCAGCAGATCACCGGCCGGCCCGCCGGTGATGCGGTCGTCGCCGCCGAACCCCATGATCACATCGGCACCGGCGCCCCCGTCGATGGTGTCGTTGTATGCGCCGCCGTAGAGACGGTCGTTGCCATCACCGCCGCGGATCTCCAGCGCACCGATCAGCGCGCGCGCTTCGAAATTGCCTTCCTTGATACCCCATTCGGACGGCACGTTCGGGAACATGTATTCCGGATCGGCGTGGACGACGTCGTCGCCGCCGCGCGTGTCGATCACGGTGCGCTCGACATCGATGGCCGAGTAGAACGCCTGCAGCAGCGTGTAGATCGGCGCGCCGTCGGTCAGCGGCGAGAACCCGAGTTCCGTCACCGCGGCGTTGCCCGCTTCGGCGCGCAACGTGAAGCCGGTGCCGGTCGCACGGAATCTCAGCACGCCGTCGGGGAATTCCACCGTAACCTTGCCGGCGCCGATGCCCGGCGCCGAGTCGAACAGCGCCTGCAGATCGGCCGCGAGGTCGGTGATGTTGGCGTTGTCGCCGGTCTGCGCCGCCGTCAGCGTCAGCGTCGTGAACGCCGTCGCGCCGGGCAACAGCACGCGGAACGTCGCATCGCCGGTGAGCTTGCCGTTCAGCGGCGCGGTCTTCGTCGCGTTGAGCACTTCCTCCTTGACCGTGAATTCCTGATTCGCCGTGTCCCACTCCAGCGCCCCGATCTCGTAGCGGTGCAGGAAGATGTCGTAGCGGATCGCGACGAAATCAGGCACCGCCTGGCCGAGCCGGTCCACGTCGCCGCCGAGGAACAGCACGCGGTCATCACCGGCGCCGCCGTCGAAGCGATCGGTCAGCGTCAGCAGCGCTTCCTGGCCGCTCTTCAGCAGCGCGGGACCATCGGGAATCACCTGGAAGGTGTCGTCGCCTTCGTTGCCGAACAGCAGATCCTCGGCCTGGCGGTCGAGTCCGCCGGTCAGCACGTCGTTGCCGGCGCCGCCGAAGATCCAGTCCTCGCCCGCGCCGCCCTGCAGCACGTCGTTGCCGGTGCCACCGAGAATCACGTCGCGGCGCTTCACGGCGTTCTGGTTGCCGAAATCGACGACGTCGGGTTCGTCCGGCGTGCCCAGATCGATCGTGAATTCGTAGCGCGTCGGAATCTGCTGCGGTGAACTGACCCGCAGCAGATACTCCGCGCCGGCCGTCAGGCCCGCCAGCGAGATCACGCTCTGCTGGCGACCGGACAGGTTCAGGGTGTTGGTGCCGAGATAACTTTCTTCTTCCGCATTGGCGGGATTCGGCGTCGCGACACGGGCAGTCAACGAATAGCGTGCCGGCGCACCGGTGGTCGACACCCGCGCGTAGTAGACGCCTGCAACCAGCCCATCGAGGGCCAGCCGCAGTCCGAGCGGTCCGGAGGTCAGCGCATCGGCGATCTTCGCGCCGGTCGCGTCCAGCAGTTCGAAGGTGGTCTGGTCGGTCGCGCTGTTCTTGATCAGGCCGAGGACGTCCTCTGCGCGGCCGGTGCCCGGCAGCGTGAACTTGAAGATGTCGACGTCGCTCGGGTCGTGCAGCGACAACCCGATGATCTGCGCGAGGCCACCGATGGCCGGCAACTCGTAGGCATCGGCGACGGTGTCGTGGGAGCCGCCCGTATCGGTCGCGTCCTGGGACACCTGCACCGTCGTCGTGCCGCCGGTCGGTGTGCCATCGGCGTTGTAGATCTCGAGGGCCAGACCGTCGAGATCGGAATCGCTGCTGAGCCGGATGGCGGCGTCCGCGGGCACGCTCTCCAGCACGAACCGGAACCAGTCGGCGTCGAGCGGGTTGTCGATCGTCAGACCCTTGACCTGGGTCGTCGTCGTGATCGCGCTGCCGACGATCACGCGCGCGCGGTCCCGCGTGTCGTTGCGCTTGTCGCGATCGGCGCCGTCGACGAGGATCGCGTTGCCGGCGCTGATGACCACCTTGTCGTCGCCGGCACCGGCGTCGATCCAGACCGTCTTCTGCACGGTCGGGCCGACGTAGACCTGGTCGTTGCCGCCGAGCGCGTCGATCAGGATCACGTCGTAGGCGCCTTCGCCCGGCAGGATCCGCTCGGCGAGATCCACCACCTGGAAGTTGAATTCTTCGAGCGCGAGATCCGGGTTGTTCGGATCCGCGGCGATGGCGGCGGCACGGGCTTCGAGCGCCTCGATGTCCAGTGTCGCGTCGATCGCATCGAACACGCGGTTGCCGTCGCCGTCCAGGCCGCTGGCATCCAGACGCACCTGGGCCGAGAACGTGTAGTTGCCGTTGTTGTTGGTGAGCCGCGTGACGAGGTGATAGTCGGACACCAGGCCGGGCTCGGTCACGTAATCGACGGTGATCACGTCGTCGGCGTCGGTGCCGCCCACGTACCAGACCTTGCTGTTCTGCTTCGCGTACTCCTTCCACTCGTCACCCAGCAGGCCGCCGTCGAGGGACTCGAACGTGCTGCCGTCGGCGCGGAAGTAGCGATCGTTGCCGCCGTTGCCGAACATGAAATCGGCCCCGGTGCCGCCGTAGAGGTCGTCGTCCCGCGCCGAACCGAGCAACCGGTTGAGGCCGGTGTCTTCGAGCTGA
>JAHCKV010000442.1 GCA_026125595.1 Burkholderiales bacterium
GCGACCTCGCCCAGGCGATCGAGTTTCTCGGTGTTGATGACCGCGGAAAGCGGGGTGAGCGGCACGGCGCCACCGGTGTAACCGGTGCCGCCGCCACGCGGCACGATGGTGAGGCCGAGTTCGATGCAGCTGCGCACCATCGGCGCGACTTCGTCTTCGGTGTCCGGATACAGCACGACGAACGGATACTCGACCCGCCAGTCGGTGGCGTCGGTGACATGGGAGACGCGGGCCAGCCCGTCGAACGCGATGTTGTCGCGCCGGGTCACGCGGCCGATCCGCCGCAGCACCCGACGGCGCAGTTCCAGCGTGCGGTCGAACTCGGCTTCGAATGCATCGACGGCCCCGTGGGCGGCGCTCAGCAGCTCCGCGACGCGGGCGTCACCGGCGCGGCGATCTTCGATCTGACGCAGTCGATGGCGCAGCGCTTCGACGAGCGCGGCGCGACGCTTGCGGTTGCCGAGCAGGTCGTCCTGCAAGTAGGGGTTGCGGCTGACGACCCAGATATCGCCCAGCACTTCGTAGAGCATCCGCGCCGACCGGCCGGTGCGACGCTCGGACCGCAGGTCGCCGAGCAGATCCCAGTGACGGGTACCGAGCAGCCGGATCACGATTTCGCGATCCGAGAACGACGTGTAGTTGTACGGAATTTCGCGCAGACGCGGCGTGGTGGCCGGTGCGATGTCGAGCAGATTCATGCGACGAGGATCCGGGGGACGGATAAATGCGAATTCTACGCCGCGGCCCAGCGCACGGCGGCGGGACAGACACCTATTGCGGCTATTCGGGCAACAGGGAGCCGAACACCTTGGTGACCAGCCGCTTGCCGGCTTCGACCGGGTTCGCGCGGATGTTCGCTTCTTCCTGGGCCAGCGTGACGAACAGGCCGTCGAGCGCCTTGCGGGTCACGTAGTCGTCCAGGTTGGCGTCTTCCTCCCGGATCAGCCCGAGCGACACACCGCGGTTGGCAAAGCGATTGTAGTAGTCGGCCAGCTTCAACCGCTTGGTCTCGCGCGCGACGATCGGCCGGAACCGCTCGACCAGTTGTGCCTCGCTGTGCTGCCGGAAGTAGGTCGTCGCGGCATCGGACGGACCGGTCAGAATCTGTTTCGCGTCGGCGACGGTCAGCTTCCGTGCAGCGTTCGCCAGCAGTTGCCGGGCTTCGGGCACAGCCTGTTCCGCCGCGCGATTCATCGTGGTCACGAGTTCATCGGCCTGCTTGCCCAGGCCCACGCTGCGCAACAGTCCCTCGGCGCGCTGCAGGCTCTCCGGCATCGGGATCCGGACGGCGTCGTTGCCCAGGAATCCGTTCTCCTGGCCCAGTGTCGAGACGGCCTTGTTCACGCCCACGTCGAGCGCCTGGCGCAGTGCCGACGCCACTTCCGAATCGCGAAGTTCGGCGAGGGTCGCCCCGGCGGCAGGCAGCGTGCACAGCAGGACGGGAAACAGCAGAAAGCTTCGGCGCAGCATCGAGGATCCTCCGGGGTGACCGGCTGTCCGGACGGCGGAGGATACCTCGGCCGCCCGTTGCCCGGCTGCGGCCGGCCGCGGTGATTTATTCTCGCGCTCGACCCGCGCCTCCCGGCTCCCCGATCATGCCCCGATGCACACCACTCTGCGCCAGCTGAAAGTCTTCGAAGCCGTGGCGCGCCTCGGCAGCTTCACCCGCGCCGCCGAGGCGCTGTTCCTGTCGCAATCCACCGTGTCGACGCAGATGAAGCAGTTGGCGGAGACCATCGGCCAGACGTTGTTCACACAGACCGGCAAGCGGATCGTGCTGACCGAGATCGGCGAAGCGTTGTACGCCACGTGCATCGAAATGGCCGACGCGTGGAGCCGATTCGAAGCCGTCACGGCAGAGCTGCGTGAGCTCCGGCGCGGCCGCGTTCAGGTCGCGGCGGTGTCGGCGGCCGAGTCCGTGATGGCGCTCCTGTCGTCCGCGTTCCGGGAACGCCATCCCGGACTCGATCTGCAGCTGACCTTCCACCCGCGGCAGACGGTGATCGAACGACTCGCCGAGGATCTCGACGATCTGTACGTGATGGGGTGGCCGCCGGAGGGATTCGATCTGGTGATCCATCCGTTCCGGGAAAACCCGCTGGTGCCGGTCGCGGGTCGGGATCACCCGCTGGCGCGCGGACCGCGAATTGCCCTGGCGCGGTTCGCGGAGCAACCGGTGTTCGTCCGGGAGCGCGGGTCTGGCGCACGACACGTGGTCGAGCGCCATTTCCGTGAACACGGGCTGGATGCCATCGACTGGAAAGAAGCCGATTCGGACGCGGCGATCCGACAGGCGATCACCGCCGGCTCCGGTGTTGCCGTGCTACCGCGGGACGCGCTCGGCACCGACCCGTCGGCGGCGGGCATCGCGGTGCTCGACGTCGAAGACTTTCCGATTCCGGGTCGCTGGAGCGTGATCCACCCGGGCGGACGGCTGCTGTCGCCGGCCGCCCGGGCTTTCGTCGATCAGCTGCAGGGCTTCACGCCCGAACCGACCGCCGACGTTCAGTCGTCGGCGCCGATCCGGTAAACCTCGAGCTCGTCGCGCTCGTCTTCCGTCGCGATCACGGCGCCGGTGGCCGCATCGACGCTGACTTCGGTACGCTTGCCGCCGCCGTAGACGATCGTGAACTCGTACCATGCATGGCCGTCGGGAGAGATCTCGTACTCGACTTCCTTGGCGATGCCGGGCACCTTTTTCAGCGCGATCTTCAGCGCTTCGGCGACCGAGATCTTGGCGATCGACGTGAACGCCGGATCGGTCGGTTCGACATCGCGCTCCGCCTTCACCACGGCGCCGGTGTCGGCATTGCACTCGACTTCCCACTTGTTGCCGTCCAGCACCGACTTGATCTCGAATTCGTAGAGCGGCACCCCCTGCTCGATCTCGAGTTCGACGGACAGCACCTTGCCGGGGTACTGCGCGAGCACGGCCTGAAGGCAGGCCTCCATGCCGAGTTTCTTGGCGGGCAGGTCCAGGGTCTGGCTCCAGACGGGGGTGGCGGCGACGGCGAGCAGCAGCGGGGACAGGCGGCGAAGATTCATGATCGGGTTCCTTGGTGATGGGTTGCTAGTTTGACGCACCGCACCATCAGAATCGATACCGCGGACGAATTCGGATGCCATGTCATGGCAATGTCCTGGGTATCGTGTTGGTTAATCCCGGGTTTGTCGGGTGTTCGCGCAACAGCCGGTCTGCGCGCTCCGACAGGATCAACACCAGCTTCAGGGTCGCGCGGGTTGCACCGACAAAGAGCTTGCGCAGACTGCGCTCGTCCCAGGCTTCGAAGTCGATCTCGGTCAGGATCACGCACGGTGCCGACTGCCCCTTGAACCGGTACACCGACTCCAGCACCGTCTCGCCGTCGCTGTAGTCCGGATTGCCGAACAGGTCGTAGCGCCCCGTGAACGCCCGCAGCGGATGGGGCCCGAGAT
>JAHCKV010000443.1 GCA_026125595.1 Burkholderiales bacterium
CACGTGCGTGCTCGATTCCATCAGCACGTGGGCGTTCCGAGCATCCTCCAACGCGAAGGTGGCGTGGATCACCGGCTTCACGCGGCCGGCTTCCAGCAGCGGCCAGGCCTTTTCGCGCAGCGCGCCGGCAATCGCGGTCTTGAACTCGACGGTCCTGGGCCGCAGCGTCGATCCGGTGATGGTCAGCCGGCGATACAGGATGTCCCCCATGTCCAGTGTCGTCACGTTGCCGCCGAGAAACGCGATCAGCGACAGGCGGCCATCCGTGGCGAGGGCCTTCAGCTCCCGCGGCACGTAGTCGCCGCCGACCATGTCGAGGATCACGTCGACGCCCCGACCCTCGGTCGCCTGTTTCACGATCGCGACGAAATCCTCGGTCCGGTAGTTGATGCCACGCTCGGCGCCGAGCGCTTCACAGGCCCGGCACTTCTCGTCGCTGCCGGCCGTCGCGAACACGCGGTGGCCCAAGGCATGGGCCAGCTGGATCGCGGTCACGCCGATGCCGCTGGACCCACCCTGCACCAGCAGTGATTCCCCCGGCGCGAGCTTCGCGCGCTCGAACACGTTGATCCAGACGGTGAAGAACGTCTCCGGCAACGACGCCGCTTCGATCATCGACAGGCCCCGGGGCACCGGCAGACATTGGCCGGCCGGGGTCGTGCAGTACTCCGCGTAACCGCCGCCCGGCGTCAACGCGCAGACGGCGTCGCCGACGGACCAGCCGGTAGTGCCTTCGCCGAGCGCCACGATGGTGCCGGCCACTTCGAGACCAGGCAGATCCGAGACCCCGGGCGGCAGTGGATACAGTCCCAACCGCTGCAGCACGTCGGGTCGATTCACGCCAGCGGCCGCCACACGGATCAGCACCTCGCCGGGTTTGGGCTGCGGCAACGGCCGCACGGCGGGCCGCAGCACATCCGGTCCGCCGGATTTCTCGATTTCGACACAACGCATGGTGGCGGGCAGGGCGGTCATCGGAGGCTCCTCGGTTCGAAGGCCGCGATTGTAGAAGCGTGTGGCATCATCCAGCGCCTCTGGAGGAGGAGATTCGATGGAATATCGCGCGCTCGGCAGAAGCAATCTCAAGGTTTCGCCCCTGTGTCTGGGGACGATGATGTTCGGCGACCGCACCGACGTCGCCGAGTCGGAACGCATCGTGAAGTCGGCGCGGGACGCCGGCATCAACTTCCTCGATACGGCGGACCAGTATTCGAAGGGTGAGTCCGAGCGCATCGTCGGCAAGATCATCCGCGCCGAGCGCGACGCGTGGGTGCTGGCCACCAAGGTCGCGAACACCATGGGCCCCGGACCCAACGAAATGGGCCTCGGCCGCAAGTGGATCCTGCAGGCGTGCGACGCCAGCCTGTCGCGTCTCGGCACCGACTACATCGATCTGTACTACCTGCACCGGGATTTCTCCGATGCCGTGCTCGACGAAGCTGTCGATGCGATGGGTACGCTGATCCGCGCCGGCAAGGTGCGCTACTTCGCGATCTCCAACTTTCGCGGTTGGCGCATCGCCGAGATCGTCCGGCTCTGCAAGGAGCAGGGCGTGCCGCTGCCCATCGCCTGCCAGCCCTACTACAACGCGTTCAACCGCATGCCGGAGGTGGAAATCCTGCCGGCATGCGACCACTACGGCATCGGCGTCGTGCCGTACAGCCCCATTGCGCGCGGCGTACTGTCGGGCAAGTACAAGGTCGGCGAGCAACCACCGGCGGAATCGCGCGCCGGTCGCAAGGACAAGCGGATGATGGAGACGGAGTTCCGCGAGGAGTCCCTCGTGATGGCGCAGACCATCCGGGAACATGCCGAGAAGAAGGGAGTCACCACCGGGCAGTTCGCGACGGCATGGGTACTCGCGAACCGCATCGTGACCAGCGTGATCGCGGGTCCGCGCACGGTCGAGCAATGGCTCGATTACCCCGGTGCCCTCGACTACCGCTGGACCGACGACGACGAAGCGCTGATCGATGCACTGGTGCGGCCGGGACATCCGTCGACGCCGGGCTACAACGATCCGCAGTATCCGCTGATCGGTCGGAAGCGCTGATCGGGTCGGTCGCGCCATCGTGGCGCGACCGCATCAACGGCGCGTGCCCGGCGCGTCGCGCATCAGCAATGCCGAGACGATCGCGTCCCACTCGTCGGTGAGCGAGCCCGTCGGCAGCGGGCGTCCCGCCCGTCGATACCAGTAGCCGGCATTGTCGAGATCGCCTTCCTGCCGATGCAGCCACGCGTGGATCCAGGCGGCGTCGATGCCGTCTTCATGCTGAATGGTTTCATGCGCGCGGACCCAGTCGCCACGGCCGGCATGCCACAACGCGATGAGGCCCGGCCCCAGATCGCCCGGCGGCGCCGCGCCGGCCAGGGATTCGCGAAACGCCCGCAGTGCCGACGATTTCGAGTCCGGGCTCATGGTGGGTTGAGCGTCATTCAGCGTTCGCGCGCATTCGCCGCGACATCCGGGAGGCGCGGCGACCGGGTTGTCGACGGGATCGAGCGACTCAACGGTGGCGGAGCCGTATCGGCGGTGTCCGGATGCGCGCGCCTGCGGAACAGATCGGTGCGGGCCAGCAGCAACGTGGTGACCGGGACGGTCAGCGACAGCAGGATGATGATCAGCCACGCGTGCAGGGCCAGCTTCTGGTCCAGCGCCGAGAAGTACAGGATCGTGGCCAGTGTCACGCACCAGGCCGAGAAGCTGAATGCGAGGGCTGGCGGGTGCATGCGCTGGATGAAGGTCTTGAACCGCAACACGCCCAACGCCGCCGAAAACGTGAAGACGCCGCTCAGCACCAGCAGCAGCGCCACCGGAATCTCGATCCACAAACCCACGCCGGCGCTCACTCGATCACCTCCCCGCGCAGCAGGAACTTGGCCATCGCCGCACTGCTGACGAAACCGAACAGCGCGATCAGCAGCGCCGCTTCGAAGTACATCACGCTGCGATAGCGGATCGCGAGCACCATCAGCACCAGCAATGCGATGGTGCAGATCAGGTCCATCGCGAGCACGCGGTCCTGGGCCGATGGTCCGCGGACCAGACGCACGAGCGTCAGTGCCATCGCCGCGACGTAGCAGGCGAGCGCGAAGACGATGGCGAAGAACAAGGGGGTGCTCATTCGAAGATCTCCATCAGCGGTCGTTCATAGCGCGCCTTGATATGCTCGATTTCCATCTGCGGGTCCTTCAGATCGAAGAAGTGCACCAGCAGCGCGCTCCGGTCCGTCGCCAGTTCCGACCAGATGGTTCCGGGAATCACGCACATGATCGCGGCGAGCACCGCGAGTCCGCTCGGATCGCGCAGATCCAGCGGCACGATCACAAACCCGCCGGCGGGGAGATTCTCCCGGCGTGCCAGTGAACTGCGCAACACGCGCCAGTTCCATTCCAGCACGTCGCGGCCGACCACCAGAAACAGCTGCAGCGC
>JAHCKV010000444.1 GCA_026125595.1 Burkholderiales bacterium
CATCACGCCGCAGATGCTGTCGTGCCATCCGACGGTGTCGTCGATCACCGAACACAGCACGCGCCCCATGTCGGAGTACAGCACGTTGCCCTTGGTCAGGAACGCCGTGTGCTGGGCCTTCAGCGTGTCCGGCATGTTGTAGCGCTCGGACTTCTCCTCGAAGTTGAAGATCAGCATCGACGCATTGGCGCCGCCTTCGAGATCGGTCAATCGCAGCGCGGCACCTCGCCGCACCACCCCCGACCAATGGCAACTGCCGGGCACGAGTTCTTCCCACAGCACCGCTCCGGGTGCCGGATTCTGCTGGATTGTGCTCATGGTCTCCTCGGTGTCGAATCAGGTCTCGGCGGCCGTACGCGACAGGCGTTCGAGCAACTCGATATCAGTCTTCATGCCGGAGGTCTCTCGAATCCGTTCGAGGATCTCCTTTTTCATTTCCAGGAATTCGCGGGAGTGCTTCATATCCTGGTGCCGCGCCGTCGGCAGCGGCACCTTGTAGATCGTGTCGATCCGGCCCGGCCGTGGTGCCATCAGCACGACCCGTTGGCCAAGATAGATCGCTTCCTCCACGTCGTGGGTCACGAACAGGATCGTCGGCTTCTCGAGCTTGAACACGTGCAGGATCAGGTCGTGCATCACTTCGCGTGTCTGCGCATCGAGTGCACCGAACGGCTCATCCATCAGCAGGATCTCCGGCCGACCCATCAGCGCGCGAGCGATTGCAACGCGCTGCTGCATGCCGCCCGACAGCTGGTTCGGAAACGCCTTCGCCATGGACGGCAGACCCATCAGGTTCAGCAGCGCATCGGCCCTGCCCGATGCGACCTCGACATCGACCGAACTCAGGTCCTTGCGCGACGCCTGCAGCCCGCGCGAGAAGCGGATGTTCTCGATCACGTTGAGCCAGGGATACAGGCTGTAGTGCTGGAACACCATCGCGCGGTCGGCACCCGGACCGGCCACTGTCTTGCCCG
The DNA here is from genome assembly GCA_026125595.1 of Burkholderiales bacterium. Classification (GTDB taxonomy): domain Bacteria; phylum Pseudomonadota; class Gammaproteobacteria; order Burkholderiales. Next base: position 975 of record JAHCKV010000444.1, read on the forward strand.
CGGCGACGATCTCCCCGCCCGTGTGGTATTCGAGCCCGCCGACGATGCGCAGCAGCGTCGACTTGCCGCACCCCGACGCGCCGACCAGCGTGACGAACTCGTTCTCCTGCACATCGAGGCTCACGTCCTCGAGCGCGACGACCTCCGACGGCGGCTCTCCGAACACCTTGTTCAGATTGCGGACCCGGATCTTCGGTGACAGGTTCACGACGTTGGGGGCATCCATGGATTGAACCTCGATGACAAGTGAATCACGACTTCTTGTACAGCCACGGGAACGACTTGCGATGCACTAGCCGAAACAGCTGGTCGATGACGAGCCCGATCAGGCCGATCAGGATGATGCCGGCGAAGATCTTGTCCGTCTGCAGGAAACGCTGGGCCTTCAGGATCGCGTAGCCGAGGCCCGAGTTGGCCGCCACGAGCTCGGCGACGACCAGATACGTCCATGCCCAGCCCATCGTGATGCGCAGCGTGTCGATCAGCGCCGGCTTCGCGGACGGCAGCAGCACGAGCTTGATGATCTCCGCCCGTGTGGCGCCCATGGTCTGGGCCGCCTCGATCTGCGCCTGCGGCACGCGGCGAACGTCTTCGGCGACCATCAGCACCATCTGAAAGAACGTGCCGATGAAAATGATCGCGACCTTGGATCCTTCGTCGATGCCGATCCACAACATGACCAGCGGGATGAACGCGACCGCCGGCATGTAACGCACGAAGTCGGTCAACGGCTCCAGCAGCGCCTGGACCGGCCGGAACGTACCGATCAGCAGGCCCAGCGGCAATGCGATGACGACGGACATCAACCATCCCGCCGTGACACGGTAGATGCTGATCGCCGCATCGCCGAACAGCTTGTCTTCGTTTGCCCAGAGCCAGGTGCGCGCCAGCACGGCGCCCGGCGACGGCATGAACACTTTCTCGACGTAACCGCTCACGGCAATGCCCCACCACAACACCAGCGGCACGACCAGTCCGATGATGGCGAAAATGACGTAACGATTGCGACTCATGGGCCCGCGGATGGACCACAGACCGGGACGCGCGGATGCGACGGTGCTCATGACAACCTCCGGAGAACTGCGACGACTACTTCGCCACTTCCTTGACCAGCGAGGCGTCGAGCGCCTTCGCGAAATCGGGCTTGCCTTCGATCAGCTTGTACTGTTCGAGGAACTTGACGATGACCGGCGCCGCACCCATCAGCGTCTTCGTGGTGTCGGTGCCGGTACCGAAGGCTTCGAGATTCTCCTTCTGGCCGAAGAAACGAGTACCCGGCAGGAATACCCGGTACTCGTCGACGCTCAGCTCGACGACCTTCGCCATGATCTTGATCGCTTCTTCCGGCTGTTCGCGGATGAACTTCTCGACGTCGTACCAGGCTTTCACCATGCCGATGAAATCCTTGCGGTTCGCGGCGATCGATTTCTCCTGCGCGACCAGCAGGTCCGGCACCAGTCCCGGGATTTCCTTCGACGTGAACAACGGCTTGCCCTTGCCGGACAGCTCGATCTTGTTGACCCACGGATTCCACACGGTCGCGGCATCGACGCGTCCGCTCATGAACGCCGCGGCGGCATCGCCGGCCGAGAGGTTGACGATCCGCACGTCCTTGGCCTTGACGCCGGCCTTGGACAGCCCCTGGAACAACAGGAAATGGGAGATGCTGTATTCCTCGAGCGCGACCGTCTTGCCTTTCAGGTCTGCGAGGCTCTTGACCTTCGATCCGGCCATGACGGCGTCGTTGCCGGCGGAGTTGTCGTTGACCAGCACGACCTTCAGCGGCACGCCCTTGGCGAGCGGCGCCATCGTGTCGGACCACGTCTGGCAGTTGGCATCCAGCTGGCCGGACGACAGTGCGGCGATGGAGTCGGAGTAGTTCGGGAACCACACCAGTCGCACGTTGGCACCGTGCTTCTTGAAATAGCCCTGCTGCTCGGCGATGGCCCAGGCGACCCAGCCCGGCCAGTCGCTGTAGCCGACCTTGATCTCGGCGCGGACAGCACCCGCAGCGAACATCGTTGCTGCAACCAGCGTCGCCGCGATGACGCGACGGAACGAGAACGAACCGGACATGACGGACCCCTCGGTGGACGGATGGCGAGAGGGCGAAATCCTGCACTCGCTCTCCCGGGCTTTTATCCCTCCGTGGAGCCCCGCTGCGACGAGCCGCGACAGGACCGTCCGCTCTCGGACCAGCGGCATTCGGGATCTGCCCGAAACGCCCGGAACCCTAGCGGACAACGATTGGAAGCGGATGGACTCGCTCCTCTCTTGCACTGACGAATTGCAATCGCTATGCCACAGATCGAACGGCTTTGTTTTCCTGTACTTGCCGGTTCGATGGCGGCACTTCGCACCGTCCCGGTGCACCGGTGCGATGCAACAAGACCGGGTTGGTGCACCGAGTTCGCGCGACGCGTATCGCGCCGTGCGTCAATGCA